>CAYVTN010000045.1:0-12337 GCA_964454395.1 uncultured bacterium
CCCAAGCTGACCATGGTGCAGGATTCTGCCAGGGCCATTCGGAGCAACCTGAAAGACGTGCAGACCACTATTTTTGAAGGCATTCTCTTGGCCATTATGGTGGTATATTTCTTCTTGGGCAATTTCCGCTCCACCCTCATTACCGTGGTGGCCCTGCCCAACAGCCTGATCGGCGCTTTTATCTTCATGGGCCTGGCGGGCTTTTCCGTCAACATGATGACCCTGATGGCGCTCTCCCTGGCGGTGGGGCTGCTTATCGACGATGCCATCGTGGTGCGGGAAAATATTTTTCGCCATATTGAAATGGGAGAAGATCCCAAGGTGGCCGCCCGTAAGGGCACGGACGAGGTTACCCTGGCCGTGGTGGCCACGACCTTGACCGTAATCGCCGTGTTTTTACCCGTCGGGTTTTTGCAGGGCATGGTGGGGCAGTTTTTCAAACAGTTTGGGCTGACCGTGGTGTTTGCCATGGCCATCTCGCTTTTTGATGCCCTGACCACCGCGCCCATGCTCTCGGCTTATTTGATCGGTAAAATCAAGGAAGAAAAAAAATCGGGGTTCGGCTATTGGCTCAAAGCGCCGGCCCGGGCTTTTGGCCGTTTTCAGGATGGCCTGGACTGGCTCTATGAACGGGTCATGCGCTTCACCCTCAAGCACAAGCTGTTGGTCTTGGGAGCAGCGGTGGCCATTTTCATCGGCAGCATGGGGTATGTCAAGAATACGCCCAAGACTTTTATGCCGCCCAACTCATGGGGGGAATTTATTGTCAATCTGGAGGGCAAACCCGGTATTTCCCTGGATCAGATGGATCATTATACGCGCCAGGTGGAAGAGACCTTGCGCAAGGAACATGATATCGAAACCGTCCTGAGCACCGTGGGCAATGATAATGGTGAAAGCAACACGGCTTCGCTTTTTGTTAAAATGGTACCTCTGGAAAAGCGGTTGCATAATACCGGCACCATGAAGGAATATGTGCGCGGTCTGCTTAAACCTTTTACAAAAGATTTTTATGTTGAGGTCAATGATCAGGCCATAGCCGGCAATGACAAACCCTTCTCCATGCTGCTCATCGGTGACGACTTGGAAAAGCTTTCTTCCGCCGCCCGGATGGTGATGGACAAATTTGCCACCATCCCCAATTTGGTGGACATTAATTCCAATTACAAACCGGGCAAACCGGAATTTCAAATTGAGATGAAGCCCTCCAAAATGGAAAAATTGGGCGTGCTCTCCGCCACGGCGGGCATGGAGTTGCGCAACATGGTGGAAGGCGCCACCCCGGCCAAATTCCGGCAGAACGGCCTGGAGTATGACGTGCGCGTGCGGCTGGAAGAAGACCAGCGTGACTTACAGAAACAATTTGACAGGCTCTATGTGCCTAATGTCAACAACCAATTGGTTAAATTAAAAAACATCGCCGATCCCGTGACAACCACAGGGCCTTCCAAGATCACCAGGCGCAACCGGTCCCGTGATGTACAGATTACGGCCAACCTGACCAGTAAAGGGGCAATCGGCGATGTGACCGTGGCGGCCAAAAAGATTTTATCCGGCCTGCATCTGCCTGAAGGCGTGCATTATGAGTTTACCGGGTCTTCGGAGGATATGGCGGATCTGTTCAAAAACATGATCATCGCGGCCGTGCTTTCCGTTATCTTCATCTACCTGGTGCTGGCCAGCCTGTACGAATCGCTGCTGCTGCCCTTGACCATCATGATGGCCTTGCCCTTGGCCATGGTGGGCGGGTTTATGGCCTTGTATTATACCGGGCAAATGCTCAATATGTTCTCCATGATCGGATTCATCATGCTGCTCGGCCTGGTGACCAAAAACTCCATCTTATTGGTGGATTACACCCAGAGAAAAACACGGCAGGGCATGAGCGTCAATGAAGCCCTGATCTCGGCCGGCCTGACCCGTCTGCGGCCCATTCTCATGACCACCTTTGCCTTGATTGCCGGCATGCTGCCTCTGGCCCTGGGTCTCAGTGAAACCGGGGCTTTCCGCCAAAGCATGGGCGTGGCCATCATCGGCGGGCTCATCAGCTCGACCTTGCTGACTTTGGTGGTGATCCCGGCCATCTACGGCTACATGGAGGCCATCAGGCTTTGGACGCGCAAACTTTTCGGCCGGCCCTTGTTAAGGGAAGTTGATAAGGAAGGGGAGGGGGAAGTTGCCCAAAGAGATTAGAGAAGAGCTTGTCGTGCCGTTGATAATAATTGCCGCGTTGGGTTTTGGCAGGGTCCGCATAAGTGTAGTTGTGGCTACAGCTTGAGATAAATAATGGCTACTATTTCTTATCCGCGTTTGCTATACTTCTTTCCAAGGACGGAAATATTTTTTGTGGAAAACAATGATAATGATCAATGATTTTCTAGAAACGATCTCCATTAAAGGGTTTAAAAGTATTGCTGCTTTGGAAAAGGTGGGATTGCGCCCCATCAATCTGATCATCGGTCCCAACGGCTCGGGGAAATCCAATTTTATTGAACTGTTCTCTTTTTTGCACGCGATTAGAGAAGGCCAATTAAGTAATTATGTTAAACGGGCCGGTGGCGCCAATCAAGTGATGCATTTTGGGGCTAAATCTGCCCAAAAAGTCGAAATTGACATAGAGTTTGAGGGAAGTATCAATAGTTACCATATAATTTTGGAGCCGACAGCAGACGATAATCTTTATCCGGTCAAAGAAGAGGTAAGATTCTGGGATAAAGAAAAAGGTTATGATAAACCGTATGAGACCTCACTTACGTCCAATGGGATGGAAGCGGGAATCAGTGCGTTTGAAACATTGGCAACCGATGGTCAGGTTGCTGCAAATGTTCGTGATCGGCTGGCAGGCTGGCGCTTATATCATGTCCATGATACCAGCAAAAATTCCCCTTTACGCCAGCGGTCCAAATTGCGTGATTATAATTTTCTCAGACCCGACGGGTCCAATCTTTCATCATTTTTGTACCTGCTAAAGAATAAATATAGTGATGATTATAATTTGATCTGCCGGACAATTCGGCAAGTGGCGCCTTTTTTTGATGATTTTCAATTGCAGCCGGATATGGTCAATGAGGAGTTTATCTATTTGCAATGGAAACACAAAAATTCCGATCAGTATTTTAATGCAGCTAGCTTCTCGGACGGCACGTTGCGCTTTATTACCTTGACTGTATTGCTGTTACAACCCAAAAAATTGAGACCGTCCATCATATTGGTAGATGAGCCGGAGCTGGGTTTGCATCCCCATGCCATTACGTTATTGGCAGCCATGGTCAAACAAGTTGCGCAGGAAACCCAGGTTATTTTATCAACCCAATCGGCGCAATTGCTTGATCACTTTGATCCGGAAGATGTGCTGGTGACCGAACGGGTTCAAGGCAGCACACAATTGAAGCGTTTGGAATCTTCCAAACTGGAGTCATGGCTGGAAGATTATAGCCTGGGCCAATTGTGGGAAAAGAACGAATTTGGCGGCCGGCCGGGAAGCGAATAATCAATGAAAAGGTTGCTGATCCATGTTGAAGGGGAAACCGAAGAGAGCTTTACAAGGGAAGTATTGCAGCCCCATTTGTTGAATTTTGGATATGCATATGTCAGCGCGCGACTGATTGGCAATTCAAGACAGCGCTCCCGCCGCGGCGGCATACGTGGGTGGAATACGGTACGGGGTGATATTATCAGACATCTGCGGGAAGATAAGGAATGCCTGGCCACCACCATGGTGGATTATTACGGGTTGCCTCAATCGGATCAGAAAGCCTGGCCCCGGCGAATCGAGGCCACTCAGCTTGCTTTTCAACAAAAAGCGGAAAAGGTTGAAAGCTCCATTTTTCATGATATTCAACAATCACTAAATGACAGCCGGGATTCCAATCGTTTCATACCTTTTGTCATGATGCATGAGTTTGAAAGCCTGCTTTTCAGCGACTGCGAAAAATTCAGCCGGGCCATTAACCAACCTTCTTTAATCGGGGAATTCCAGGACATCCGAAGTCAATTCAATACACCTGAAGAAATTAACGATTCGCCGGAAACAGCGCCGTCTAAAAGAGTGGAAAAATTATTTAAGGGCTATAATAAACCATTACTGGGAACATTGGCCGCGCTGGCAATCGGGTTGGACACCATCCGCCGCGAATGCCCGCATTTTAACCAATGGCTTGGAAAACTTGAGTGTTGGTTAACTATCAAATAGTTTGCTTCCACTTCATCAAGCTTGACAACCCCTGATCACAGGATTAGAATGCGGCCCATGTTAAAGTTCATCAGGCATGGTAAAATGATCAAGATTGTCCTGGCTGCCGGTTTGTTGTTCTCCGCCTGGCTGGTGGCAGGGCACTATCATGCTCATGATCATGGCGGACCTTTTAGCGAATCCCATCACTGCCCCATCTGCCTGACGGCTGCTGTTTTTTCTTCAAGTGATCATATCCTGCCGCCAACCACGATTATTCAACCTTTGTTTTCATTATTTGGCGTTCTCTTCACCGTACTCTCCTTTTTTAATTCTTTCTTTTGCATCGACTTACCGGTTGCCCACAGTCCGCCCTTAAATTAACCAGCCTTTATCAAATTATTCATCGACATCCCCGCCCGATTTGGGTCAGGGGAAAGAACGGTTGCTGCCTAACCCAGCGCAGCTGGATAAGAGGCTCTAGTCTGAATTATCTACGCGTCCCGCGTAAATAATTCAGACAGAGACTCTAAAAACACCATAGGCCTATCCCTATCCATAGGAGGATTGATGATGAACCCATGGCTGAAATTGGGGCTGCTGATCATGCTGTGCCCTTTAACCATCATTCAAGCAGTTGGCGCGGAGGACACCGGTGCGAGCACCGGCTATTTCGGTTCCGCCAATTTAAGCAATCCTAATATTTCTTTGATTCTCGATACCCGGATTTACACGTCCAATCTCAGCAATGAAGTCCTGGAGAACCGGGGCATTTCAGGCTACACCACGGAAGGCCTGGAAATGAAAAAAGGATTTAATCTTGACTCCGCGGAATTGGCTCTTTTTTCCGCAGTGGATCCTTTTTTTAATCTCTACGCTAATATTCCCATCTCCACGGAAGGCGTGGAATTGGAGGAAGTCTATGCCATCAGTACAGCACTACCTTACGGGTTGCAGCTTAAGCTGGGACGGTTCAAGAGTAATGTGACCCGCCTCGACGCCATGCATCCGCATACCTGGGATTTCACGGACATTGCCCTCCCTTACCGCGCTTTTTTAGGCTCTGAAGGCCTGGGCGGGGAAAACGGCGCGCAGGTGACCTGGTTAACGCCGCTGCCGTTTTACCTGCTCGTGGGGGCAGAGGCGTTTCAAGGTGAAAATCCCCTGGTGCTGGGAGGACGGGCCTGGCAAGGGCCGCAAGCTTATACGGCTTTCATTAAAGCGTCCATTGACACCAGCGATCTATCCACCTTGTATTTCGGCCCCTGGGCACTGACCGGGAAAACCAAAAGTGATCAAATCACGCCTGAAGGCACGGTGAGCGGCCGCAGCACGGTTTCAGGACTGGAAGCAGTCTGGAAATGGAATCCTACCGCCAACACGGCCTGGACCGTGCAAAGCGAGTATTTGCGGCTCCATCAGGGAGGCACGCTGGAAGACGGCGCCGGACCGGCAGGACTGCAGCGGGATCAGGATGGGTTTTTTATCCAATCGGTTTACCGCTGGTACCAGTTTCGTTTTGGCGGGCGCTATGACCGGCTGGCCCTGGCGACGGATCAGTTCAAGCTTGACGGACAACAACAGGATTTGGGAGCCAACCCCTGGCGCGCTTCGGCCGAATGTGAGTACCGGCCCGATGAATTTACCCATATCCGCCTGCAATATACTTACGACGCTTCAGCGCGCAGCGGCCCGGTCAACCGGGAAGTCATGATGCAGTTTATTTACTCGATCGGCGCCCACCCGGCGCATACTTTTTAGAGGAGGTTTTCACCATGAAAAAAATGATTGGTCTATTCCTGCTGCTCATGGGGTTCAGCGTCACGGCTCATGCGACCCTTCACATTGTGGCCACCCTTCCCTGGATTGGCAGCATCACCCGGGAACTGGGCGGTGATCAAGTTGAGGTTAAAGTGTTGGTCAAACCCAGCCAGGATCCGCACATGATTGAAGCCAAACCAAGTTTCGTTCTGGCGGCCCGCAATGCCGATGCCATCCTTTATAATGGCCTGGATTTGGAAATCGGCTACTTGCCGCTGATTATTCAGTCTTCGCGCAATTTAAAGATCCAGCCCGGCAGGCCGGGCAATTTCAATTGCGCGCGCTTTGTAACGCCCGTGGAAAAGCCCACTGCCGTGGACCGCAGTTTGGGCGATGTTCATCCCTTGGGCAATCCGCATTACCAATTTTCACCCGCCGATGTCCGGAAAGTGGCGCAGGGCATCGCGGAGCTTCTGTCCGAGCTGGACCAAGCCCATATAGCGCTTTTCCAGGCTAATTTAAAAACCTTTAATGAAAAAATGCAGCAGCACTTGACGCGCTGGAAGGCCATCCCCCTTAAAGGGAAGAAGTTTGTGGCTTACCACAAGCTTTACGAGTACCTGGTCCCGGAATTCGGCATCCAAATTGCGGGTTACCTGGAACCCAAGCCGGGCATCCCGCCGTCAGCCAGTCATCTGGAATCACTGATCGCCGACATGAAATACAGCAAACCGTCCGCCATTTTAATTTCGCCTTACCAACCGCGCAAAGAAGCGGATTATCTGTCCGCCCAAACCGGAGTCAAGGTTTCCGTATTGCCCCACGAGGTAGGCTCCATGCCGGGAACGGACGACTGGTTTGCCTTTATGGATAAAGTCATGGAAGGATTGCGCTAGCCATGGACACCCTGCTGGTTTATCCGTTTCTCGCGTGCCTTCTGCTCATTCTGATTCACGCCTACTTTGGCGTGCATATTCTGCAGCGCGGCATCATTTTTGTGGATCTGGCTTTGGCGCAGTTTATTGGCGTCGGCATTGCCTTGTCTTTTTTCTTCGGCCAGGAGCACCATTCGGTGCTCCTGCCTCTGGCAGCGGCCCTGGCCGGATCAGCCATTCTGGCCTTGGGCAAGCGGCTTAGGGCGCATGTCAACATCGAGGCCTTCATTGGCGTACTCTATATTTTTTCCGTGTCCGCCGCCATTCTGATCCTGGATAAAACCCCGCACGGCCTGGAGGAATTTCAGAATATTTTAAACGGCAACATTATCTGGGTGCTGCCCAGGGACCTGCTGTCCACGCTGGCCGTTTATTCCGCCGTGGGACTGCTGCATTTTGTCCTGCGGAAAAAGTTTCTGGCCCTCTCCTACGAAAACCGGGGAGGGTATTGGCTGGAGTTCCTTTTTTTCATCACCTTTGCCATGGTGCTGGTCAAGTCCGTGCTCATGGCCGGGGTGCTGCAGGTGTTTTCCTTCCTGGTGATCCCCGCCTTGATCGGGCGCTTGTTTTTTAAGAGTCCATGGACCATATTGCTCACCGGCTGGGTCGTGGGCACGCTGGTCAGCATGCTGGGCGTGCTGGTATCGTACAAGCTGGATGCCCCAACCGCTCCGGTGATTGTGGCGGGTCTGGCTGGCGTCTTTTTTATTTTGCTGGGGGTTAAAGCGGCGGTGGCAAAAAAAAAACGCGCGCATGAAGGTTATTTACAAACAAAAGGTTGGATCATAAAATAACCTCCTCCCAAGTTAAGAGGGCGGCCTTATAGGGGCTCGAATTGTTGGGCCCCTATAAATGATAATAATGATATGAAAAGGAGGCAGCTTGGACGAGGCGGTTATTCAAACCCATCGACTGGTCAAGCACTACGGTCCGGTGAAAGCGGTTGACGGCATTGATCTGACCATCCGCCGCGGTGAAATTTATGGGTTCCTGGGGCGCAACGGCGCGGGGAAGACCACGACCATCCGCATGCTGCTGGGCCTGATCCGTCCCAGCGAAGGAGAAGTGATCCTATTGGGAACCCGCATGGGTCCGGGCCAACAGGCCGTGTTGGGCCGCGTGGGCACGCTGGTGGAAAGCGCCGCCGCCTATCCCAATCTGACGGTCCGGGAAAATCTGGACATCCACCGCCGCCTAACCGGGGCTCCCCAACAAGCCGTTGATAAGGCCATGACCTTGCTCCATCTTGAAAATTACAGTCAGCGCCAAGCCGGACAGTTGTCTTTGGGCAACAAGCAGCGCCTTAGCTTGGCCCGGGCTCTGCTGCATGAACCGGAGCTCTTAATTCTGGATGAACCGGCCAATGGACTCGATCCGGCGGGCATCGTGGAGATCCGCGGGCTCTTGCAGCGTCTGGCGCAGGAGCAGGGCGTGACGATTTTTATGTCCAGTCATATCCTGACCGAAGTGGCCCATTTGGCGGACCGCATCGGCATTGTCCATGAAGGCCGGCTTTTGGAAGAGATGGATGTTGAAGATATGGTGAAAAAAAGCGGCCAAGTGTTGGAAATCAAAGTGTCCCAACCGGCCCGGGCCAAAAGCCTGCTGTCCAATCGTCTGGGCCTGGAGCACATGGAAATAACTCCTGATCAGGAACTGCGCCTTCCCGAAGCTGCCGGCCGGGCAGCGGATATTGCCAAGGTATTGGTGGAAAGCGGCTTGGAGCTGACTAAACTCTGTGAGAAACAAGAAGATTTGGAAGCACATTTTCTGCGGCTGACCGGCGGTGCACAATGAAGCTTTTTAACCTCATCGCTGTAGAATTGTTAAAGCTGCGGCGCAGCAAAATCACCTGGCTTTCCTGGCTGACTTTTTCCGTGATGCCTCTGGGCATAGGGATGTTCGTTTGGATTGTCAAGGAGCCCGGCCGTGCGGCCAAGCTGGGTCTTTTAGGCCAGAAAGCAACCTTGACTGGGTTAACCGCCACCTGGCCTTCATACTTCACCATGCTCAACCAAGCCGCCTGTGCCGGCGGTATGATTCTGCTGGCCATTATCGTGACTTATATTTTTGGCCGGGAATATTCAGAGGGCACGGCCAAGAATATGCTCACCCTGCCCGTGCAGCGTCATGACCTGGCTTTGGCCAAGTTTGCGGTCAGTTTTATTTGGTTTTCCTTGCTGGTACTGTCGATCCTTGCCGAAGGCTTTCTGATGGGCTTATGGCTCAAGTTGCCAGATCTGACTTGGGGCCAGGCTGCTTCTGGGATCAGGATGATTCTCTTTTCCGGGTTGGTGGGCTTTTTATTGGTGCCGCTCGTGGCCTGGATGGCTACATGGGGCAAGGGCTTTTTACCGCCGATCGGCTTTACCATCTTCATGCTGCTGCTGGGCAATATCTTTGGCGCCACTGGCTGGGGCAAATGGTTTCCCTGGTCGATTGTCCCCATGATGGCCGGTATGGCCGGCCCGCCCGTGAAAGTGCTGGCCCCGGGCAGCCTGGTGGTGGTGGGACTGACCTTTGTGACCGGCGTGGCGGCCACGCTCTTGCAGTTGCGGTATGGGGATAATGTGCAGTAATAGCGATCGCCGTGCCGAACCCCTTTTTTCATGCATGATCTTGTAAAAAAACGTGCGCCATCCATGTATTTTTTCACGAAAACCTACCAGTGCTGATCATCCGTTAAAATCAAAAAAACAGAAAAAACTTTCTGCTCAATAAATTTACTTCTTGAAATTACCGATACTCGCCTGATGCTCGTATAAAATCCGGTTTGTTGTTCTGCCATGCCGGGCGCCGTTATGACGAACAGAAAGGCGTTTGCAGCGTTTTTACGAAACCATCATATTTCAATATTATTTTCAGGAGGGTATCAAATGGCTCGAATTAAAGGAAGCGGAATTGTGATACTGAAAAAAATATTATCCAAACATCATATCGATGTTGAGAAACAACTCATGCCGCGTTTATCACCTTCTGTAGTGGAACGATTTAATAAAACAGCGGTATCCTGGTCGGAAATTCCTATGGACGCCAAAGGGCATGAGATTTATGAATCCGCCTGTTTGGTCAGCCCCCATAATGCTAAAAAAGGCCTGGAAATATTAGGTGAGGAAATGGCGGGATTGGCTCCCTGGTTTTATCAACTGTTCTTTAGAATTCAAACAAAAGAGTTTGTTTTTGGTAAATTTGGTAATATTTGGAAGTCTTTTTTTGATACCGGTACGGGTACCTATTCCGATCTTACTGATCATGGTGTGGTCTTTTTAGTAAAAGGATTTCCTGAACTTCCTGATTTTTTACGCGACTTTTTAACCGGTTGGTTTACGGGATTTGTTAAAACTATAAAAATCCCTGTTTCCTCAATCGTTCGAGATGATAAGGACCGGCATAATTGGAAATGGATCGTAGAATGGTAAGTGAATTGCTCCATTCGCTCTCAGGAAGCTGCGCTGGCAGGCTCAAGCAGCTTAAGAAGGATTACTTTTAAGATGATCGGCAATGAACATTTTTATAATCGCTTGCCGGGAGACATCCAACTTGCGTGCTTCATGATCCAAAGAATTAATCATCCATCCGGGAAAATCAACATTGACACGTTTGATTTTCAACTTGGTTTTTTATTAGAAGTATCGACATAGATACTTAACTTTAGCAAATTTGTTAAAGTTGAATACATATAATTAATATATCGATATTGCCAAGGTTTGTTTACAGACTTGAATTCATTGGCTTGTATCTGTATGATTTCAATAGTGTCGCACAGGGACGCCCATTTCTTTTGGGGGGCAGTCCCTGCGGAGCTATTTCCTTAGCGCATGGTCGGAACGGATTGCACCTTGCCGTCATTTTGATATAATCAGACCGCTACTTGAAAAATATCCACCTAGGCAACTGCCGCGTGTTTTTCATTGACGGTTAAAGGTACTCACCTCAAGGAGGCCCTAGCATGAAAAAAATGATGCGTTGTAAAGCTTGCGGTTTTATTATTGAGGAAGGCAAGTTGGGTGATGTTTGCCCTGCCTGCGGCGTTCCTCGCAAGCTGTTCGAGTCTTTTGAAGACAACATCTCGGAGAAACGCAGGTCCATACTTAAACTGGTTCTCCATCCCATCTTGGTTCATTTTCCAATAGCATTCTCGGTCAGCCTCATCATGGCAGCGCTGGCAGCGTGGTGGATCCTTCCCTGGCGCGAAGTATTGGGCAATGCCATTTACGTTTTAGCCCTGGCCATGCCGTTTACCTTGGTACTGGCCATTGCGGCCGGCCTGTTGGACGGCAAGACCCGTTTTCGCAAACTGACCACGCCTATTCTTAAGCAAAAAATCTTTTTGGGAATATTCTTTTTCATTTTGTCACTGGGGTTGATGATGGTTGCGCTCAACCCGGTTTGGCCCAATGAGGGCCTTCTGGTAAGTGTTTTAATTTTGGATGCCGGTTGCGTGGCGTTGTCCACGCGCTTGGGCTTGCTGGGGACAAGCCTGATGGAAGCCAAATTTCCGGGGAAATAAAAACGCATACCTTGCTTACCCAGAGCATAAGCTGGTCAAGCGGGAATAAAACAATGGTTTCATCCACACCTTCCTGGCATAAGCGGACATCATGATGCAAGGAAGGTGGCTGTAAGGGCGTATGCAATACGTCCCTGCAAATGAAAACAACTATCCTGCTCACAGAATCTAATACCCGCCCTCCGTCGGCCCACTGCGGAAGATACGGTGAATATACCAGGTATAGAGCAGCACTACGGCCATGCCCACGATGGTGACTACGGCCATGATCCGCAGCACCGGCACGGGGCTGGCGCTGTTGGAGATGGTCAGGCCGTCCACTCCGTAAACAGCAGAACGCACTAGGTTGGGGAATTGGGCGCCGGCCAGACTGATCCAGAGCGCCCCGAAAACCAGGGATGAACATAAGAACAAGTATTTCAGCCGGTCTTTGATCAGCAACCACCCGGCGGCCAGCAAGGCAAGCAGGGCCAGAACCAGACCGGCCCAGACCAGCCCTTGCGATCTTGCATGGGGCAGGGCTTGGTACCCGGCTGCTATCAGTCCAAGCAAGGCCGCCAAATAAACCCACCACAAGACTTTGCCTGTCTTCAACACTTTCAAGTGGAAGTCCTCCCCGGCAAACCCGGTCGTAAAAGCCAATCCCTGAAACAGCATGGCCGCTACGGTGGTTACAACCAGTGAAGCCGGAAAATAGTTCAGTAAGACCCGATGGCTTAAGAGGACCCTTTGATCAGGCGTCAAGAGGACACCGGCCACGGCATAACCTGCCATCAGCGCCAGCAGCACGGGAATGATCAAGCTGCTCAGAGAAAAGGCCACGCCCCAGGCCCGCTTATGTTTCTCCGAGTGAAACCAAAATTCAAAGGATGCGGCGCGCACAATCACGGCAAACAGAACGGCCATGGCCGGCAAATAAAAACCGGCCAGCATGCCGGCATAAACCGGCGGGAAGGCCAC
>CAYVTN010000046.1:0-282 GCA_964454395.1 uncultured bacterium
GGTGGTGGGCATCGCCGGTCCGGGCGATCCCCTGGCCAATCCGCAAGAGACCCTGGAAACGCTCAACGTGGTGCGCGCCAAATATCCCCGGATGCTGCTGTGTCTGGCCAGCAACGGTTTGAATGTTCCCGACTTTGTGCAGGACCTGGCCGCGCTTCATGTGGCCCATGTCAGTCTGACCGTCAATACGCTGCGGACGGCAACAGCCGCCAAAATATACTCGTGGGTCCGTTTTGGCAAAAGGGTGTACAACGGAGAAGAAGGCGCGGCCATCCTTTTGCG
>CAYVTN010000046.1:292-12159 GCA_964454395.1 uncultured bacterium
CGGCTAAAGGCTCATGGCATCATCGTCAAGGTCAATACGGTGATTATTGAAGGCATTAATGATGACGAAGTGCCTGAAATCGCCGAAACCATGCATCGCATGGGCGTGGACATTATGAACCCCATGCCCATGGTGGCCAACCAGCTGGCAGCCTTTGGAAAAGAACAGGTGCCCACAGCCGCCACCATGACCAAAGTGCGCCAAGCCATCGCAAGTCACCTGCCCTTGATGACCCATTGTGCCCGCTGCCGGGCTGATGCGGCCGGGTTGATCGGGGCTGACATGAGTCCGGAAGAACTGGAAACCATCAAAAGCTTTGCCCGGACTTCGCAGTTGCCGAGAGCCCATGGGCCTTCGGGTAATGGCAAGCGGTCCTATGTGGCCGTGGCCAGCAGGGAAGGGTTGCTGATCAACCAACACCTGGGTGAAGCGGAAAGACTGATGGTTTACGGTCAAACCCCGGAAGGCATCGGTCTGATCCAAACCCTTAAAACACCTGTGGCCGGCACGGGCGATGAACGCTGGCGCTCATTGGGCGCGGCGCTGCATGACTGTTCCACCTTGCTGGTGAGCGGCGTGGGCGCAAGGCCCATGGCGGTTTTACAGGAGAGCGGGGTGGAGGTGATCAGGGTGGAAGGCTTGATAGAAGAGGTGGTGGGTCAGGTGCTGAAAGGCCGGGATATTTCCAAATTACAGGTGCCCATGAAAAAATGCGGGGAAGCCTGCTCGGGCAGCGGCATGGGGTGTTGTTGAGAGAACAGTCGCCAGGGTCATTGCGCCTGTCGAAATGACCTGAGTAATGAAGTCCCCTGCGACAAGTTCAGGGGACAAAAAAAGGAGAATAATCATGGAAAAACCATCCAAACACATTTTGGTATGCGCCAGTTTCAGGGCCGGCGGGGAACCCCAGGGGGTTTGCCATAAGAAAGGATCAATCCAATTGTTGCCCTATCTGGAAAGCGAATTGTCGGACCGGGATATGGAAGGCGTGACGGTCTCGGTCACAGGCTGCCTCAAAGCCTGTGACCGGGGACCGGTCATGGTCATTCACCCTGACAATACGTGGTACGGCAAAATTGAGAGTGAACAGGATGTGGACCAGATTCTGGATGCCCTGGAAGCCGGAACCGTGGCCGAGGCGTATGTTTTGAAATAGGCGATCACCCATTGGAGGAAGCAGGACCAAGCCCGGCTTGCGGCAACATTCAAAGCGCTGGGATGGGCCTGCTTATTCCAACCATGAGCCGTCTCGGCGGTCTCGTGGTTTTAGTGGTGGCCGCAAAGCAGAGCCGGTAGAGGGGTCCTTATGCGGGGGCAAAGTGATCTTCTTTATCAGCCATGTCTTTGCGGCCACTTTTTTGTTTGGCAAGGACTATTGGTCAATGCATGGCGCATAAAAGTTGTCGGGGCGCATTGAATACGCCCCTGCACTGGTTCAATGGAGTGTGGATGATATGGAGATCATTGTCCGTCCGGCTGTCAAGGCTGATATGGAAGCCATGGTGGTCTTGTTGGAACAGCTTTTTGCCATTGAGAAGGATTTTACACCTGATGCGCTGTGCCAGAGGAAGGGATTGGCCTTGCTGCTTGCCGGCCAAACCAGCGTGATCCTGGTGGCCCAAGTGGAAGAAAAGGTAGTCGGCATGGCCAGCATGCAATGCCTGATTTCCACGGCTCAGGGCGGTCCTGCCGGTCTGGTGGAGGATGTGGTGGTGGACGGGGAATGGCGCGGCCAAGGCCTTGGCCGCCGTTTGCTCCAGGCCCTGGAAGACCATGCCCGGTCCGTGGGCCTGACCCGTTTGCAATTACTGGCCGACCGGCAAAACCAACCGGCGCTTGATTTCTATGAAAAGCAAGCCTGGACTTTGACTCAGTTGACAGGTTTGAGAAAAATTTTGTGATTAAAGGCATTACAGTTCTGAACGGCTTTGGTTGCTGCAGGCTTATTTTCCGGGATGTTGCCTCAAAAAATGACCTTCTTTCTTTGGAACCATTGCCTTCCGCCATGGGTCCAAAGTATGGTTTTGCAAGAAAAGTGAAAAGGAGGCCATAAAATGATGAACATTACGGTCACCACCCCAACAGGTAAGATCGGCAGTGTTGTTACAAAAAAGTTGTTGAAGGAAAAAGTATCTTTGACCTTGGTGGCCAGGTATCCGGAAAAAGTGAAGTACGCCGTGGATCAGGGCGCCAAAGTTATTCAGGGCAGCAGTGATGATCCTGAAGTTTTAAAGCACGCCACCCAAAATGCGGATGTTTTGTTTGTGCTGACTCCGCCTGATATGAGTGTTACCGATATCAAAGGGCATTACCGCCGGTTTGCGGCGGCTGCTGCTGAAGCTGTAAAGGAAAATAAAATTCCCTATGTGGTACATCTCTCCAGTATCGGCGCGGAACTGGAATCGGGCAACGGCCCTGTAGCCGGATTGCATGTCAATGAAGAAATCTTGCGGGAAGCTTGCCCCAACATTGTACAGTTGCGGGCCGGCTATTTCATGGAGAACACCCTGGGCCAGTTGCAAAACATTGTGTCGTCGGGAAGTTTATTTACCACTTTTCCACAAGACACCAAACTTTCCATGATCGCCACCGAAGATATCGGCCACAAGGCAGCGGAGCTTCTAATAAAGGCCGATTGGAATGGTGAGAAGATCGTGGAACTCGTAGGACCGGAGGAAATCAGTTATGAAGACGTGGCCCGTATTCTTTCCGAAGTATTGGGCAAGGAATTAAAACATGTGACCATCCCGGACGAACAATTTATCCAGGCCATGACCAGCATGGGTGCTTCCCGGGAACTGGCCGAGGGCTTAGCAGAAATGAGTCATGCCTTGGCGTCCCGAAAGATGGCACCCAAAAATCCTGAAAAGGGAAAGATTACTTACGAAAACTTTGCCAAGAATGTGTTTAAACCTGCTTTTGAGGCCATTGCTTTAACTAAGACCAAATAAAACAGAGAATGCAAATCTTGACCCCTGTCTTCTGGTTAATCCGGGAGGCGGGGGTTTTTTTTGGATAAAAAGTCTTGTAGCCACGGCTTAAGGCCGTCCAGGAATAAAAGGGGTGCTTGTTCCAGTCCGCGGGCATGTTCGCCAATCAAGGGCACTAATGTCGTTGGTGCAGGGACGAGTTCAGCCAATTGCCGGGCCACATTAAAAGGAATGGCCTGATCATCAGTGCTGTGGGCAATGAGTACAGGCAGGCTTAATCGGCGCAGATAAGCGGCCGTGGGAAAACGCTCGGTTGTCAGCCAAGCTGTTGGCAGCCAGGGCACGGCTTTATGGGCCGCATAAGCGACGGAAGGGAAGGCGCCTTCCAAAATTAATCCGGCAGGCTGGTATTTCAGAGCGGTCCATGCAGCCAAAGCACAGCCGATGGATTGTCCATAAAGTATGATGCGGTTCGGATGAAGGCGCCGCTGTTGCATCAAATAAGTCCATACAGCCCGGCAATCTTGATGCAGCCCTTTTTCGCTTGGCCGCCGGCGCGTGCTTTTACCAAACCCGCGGTAACTGAACAATACCAAGCTGAAACCAGCGTCATGCAACACTTTCAGCCCCGGTAAGAATTTTGACAAAGTGCCTTCATTGCCTGGAAAAAAGACCAAGGTCAATCCGTAAGCAGGTTCCCGTTTGCCGGCCAAAGAAGCCGGGATCAGCCAGAGCAGCAAGCGCACTTGGTCTTGGGTGGTAATGAACCGTTCGTCATAGGCCATGCCCAGGTCAGTGGGCAGGCGGTTCATCGCGCGGGAAGGAAAGAAAATAAAAAAACGGTGGAATACAAGATAACCAAGACTGATACCCACATAGGTAGCCACCAATGCGAGTGCAACCGATAGCAGAGGATGGGAAGATAACCATGATATCATGAGGACTCCTTTGGGTAAGTGGCCCGGAATTATTTTAAAAGCCAGGCATAAATACTTTTTAGCCATCCGACACCGATGCGGTAGGGCGGCAACATAAGACGTCTTTTATTGTTGGACCGCTGGACCAGCACCGCCCGATAATGAGTAAAACAATCAAATCCGGCCCGGCCGTGATATTGGCCCATACCGCTTGCGCCTCGTCCACCCAATGGCAAATAAGGTGTACTGATTTGATTGATGGTGTCGTTAATGGCCGCTGTGCCCGAGGGCAGGCTTTCCAGCACGGTTCTAGACAACCGTGGATTTGCGGTGAACAGGTAAAGCGCCAGGGGTATGGGTTTCGACTTGAGGTCTGCAAGCAATTGGTCCAGGTCATGATAGGGCACGATGGGCAGGATGGGTCCGAATATCTCCTCTTTCAATAGCCGGCTATCAGGGTGAA
Organism: uncultured bacterium; assembly: GCA_964454395.1. Lineage (GTDB taxonomy): Bacteria > Oederibacteriota > JAAXVQ01 > JAAXVQ01 > JAUVAV01 > CAVQBK01. The sequence continues at coordinate 4,603 of CAYVTN010000046.1, forward strand.
TATTGGTCATGATCGTGGGTGCCAGGTAATTATCCAGCTCATCCCACTGTCCGCCCCACAGGATATTGCCTTCCTGCAAAAAAGCACGCAGCCGCGTCAGATGCTGCCGGTTGATGATGCGGCTGTAATCCGCACTGGCCTTGGGCTCAGGGCCGTAAAATCGGGTGATGGCTTTAATCAGCTCCTGCTCCAGAGTGTTCTGGAATTGTGCGGGTACATAAACCATGTCCGGGGCAACGCAAGTTTGACCGGCATTTAAAAACTTGCCCCATACGATGCGAAGAGCGGCAGAGGGCAAATGGGCGTCGTCCATGAGGAGGCAGGGATTTTTCCCTCCCAATTCCAGAGTTACCGGAATAAGCTGCCGGGCTGCGGCGGCCATGACCAGCCTGCCAATGTGCGTGCTGCCGGTGAAAAAAATATGATCCCAGTGCTGTTCGAGCAGGGCTTCTGCGGTTTTAGCGTCACCCAGTTGGACATGGCAAACAGTGTCGGGAAGACAGTCAGCCAGCATGGTCTTCAACCTATTGCCGCTCTGTGGCGCCATTTCAGAAGGCTTGACAACAACGCTGTTGCCGGCCGCCAAAGCACTGATTAAAGGTGTGAGCGTAAGCCCCAAGGGATAATTCCAAGGGCTGATTATGAGCACCACCCCTTTGGGCTCGGGAATTACCAGGCTGTGACCGGGGAAAAGCATGGGGGGCGTGTGCTTTTTTTGCGGTCTCATCCAACGACCAAGATGGTCCAAGGCATAACTCAGCTCGCGATGCACCAACCCCAATTCCGAGGTATAAGCTTCTACTGCATTTTTTCCCAAGTCCTGACGCAACGCCGAGAGCAGGGCCTGTTCATGGGTGAACAGGCCCTGGCGCAAGCTGAGCAGTTGCCGGCGCCGAAATCCATAGGTGCGGGTTTGGCCATTGGCCATAAAGGCTTTTTGATTTTTTACCACATCATCAATGAACATGGTTATTATTTATCATATTTATGATAAAATTGCACTGGTCATTTCTGCAGTGGCACAGGCTGTGATCCGAAAGGAACTGTCGAGCATGCTGAAACCGGTCATAATATTTTTATTATTGGCGGGGTGGAGTTGGCCTGCGCGAGGGAGACCTCCATCGGAAGAAACCGTTGTGAACCAAGGCATCAGGCAGTTGCAGCAGGCTATCAACCATTGGCAGGCCGATGCCTTTGATCAGGCGGCAAAGCTGTTCGAAAAAGCTGCGAGCACCTCTGATCAGGACAGCCGCGTTTATTATTGGCTGGGGGTGACCTATTATTATAAGGCGTCCTACTACCTTTACGCGCGGCCGCAAGACCGGGTTGAAGCCGAAGGCAAACAGGCTGTTCACCTGGGCATAGAAGCTTTGAAAAAAGCCGTTCACTTGGCGCCCGACGAATCAGAAACCCATGCCTTGCTGGGCGTGCTTCAGGGCATGATGATCCAAATGAATCCCTGGTCAGCCCTTAGCGCCGGCCCACAAGTGGAACAGCACCGCAAGCAGGCCTTGCACCTTAATCCCGACAATCCCAGAGTGCATTATTTAACCGGCCTAAGTTTGTACATGACTCCTCAGCTGTTCGGCGGCAGCCGTGATCTCGCACTTCAGCATTTATTGACTGCTCAGACTTTATTCGAAAAAGAACGGACAACGTCTCCCAAACCGCTGGAACCGCGCTGGGGTTATGATATGGACCTGGCCTTTATTGGTGAAATTTATTATAAGCAAAATCAAATTAAAGAAGCCTACCGTTATTACCAAAAAGCCTTACTGGTGAATCCTCACAATTTAAAAGCCTTGCAAGGGCTGGAGCAACTTCACTTCGAAAAATAATTGTGGTACGAAAAGGAGACGGCCATGACCAACAAGCAACGTGGGAAAGTGGTGGTGATCGGCGCCGGCCTGGGAGGACTTTCGGCCGCCATCTCGCTGGCCACCATAGGTTATGAGGTGGAGATCTTTGAAAAAAATGACAAAGTGGGCGGAAAACTCAACGTGATGAAAAAGGAAGGCTTTTCCTTTGATCTGGGTCCGTCCATTCTTACCCTGCCCCATTTTTTTCGCCGCTTGTGGGAGCGGGCCGGAAGACGCATGGAAGACGATGTACCCCTACAGCGTGTCAGCCCGCATTGGCGAAATATTTTTGAAGACGGCCGTGTGATCGACTTGTATTTCGAACCGGAAAAAATGGAAACGGAATTGCTCAAACTTGGCGATCGCCGTTTGGTCCGTCAATTCCGAGCATTTCTTGACTATGCTGGCGGGCAGTATGATTTGATTGATAGGGGATACTTTGAGCAGGGGTTGGACACCACCGCTGATTTTTCCTCTTACTACGATTTTAAATCCCTGCTGACCATGGATTATTGGCACAGTATGCACGGCAGCGTGCGCCGTTTTTTCAAAAATCCCTACCTGGTGGATATTTTTGATTATTTTATTAAATACGTCGGCTCTTCCGCTTACCGGGCGCCGGGGTTCATGAACCTCATGCCTGTTATTCAATTTCGCTATGATCTGTGGTATGTCCAAGGCGGCATGTACAATCTGGCCCGCGGTCTGGAACGTCTGGCCCGCAGCCTGGGTGTGACTATTCACCTCAACAGTGAAGTCGTTAAAATTAACAAACAACCGGGCCGGGTGACCGGTCTGACCTTGGCCGACGGTGGGATCATAGAGGCTGGTATTATTGTTTCCAATATGGAAGTCCTTCCAGCTTGCCGTGCCTTGCTGGATGAAGATCAGGCCTTCTTGAAAAAATTAAATAAATTTGAGCCGGCCTGTTCAGGGTTGGTGCTGCATTTGGGGACAGATAAAGCTTACCCGCAATTGGCCCATCACAATTTCATTTATTCCCGCAATCAAAGAGAGCATTTTAAAACTGTCTTCCAAAAGCATCGCATTCCCCAGGACCCTACCCTGTATGTGGTGGCCCCATCGCGCACCGATTTCACGGTCTGTCCGCAAGGGGGTGACAACATCAAAGTACTGCCTCATATTCCTCCTCTTGACCCCAATCACCCTACGACAGTCCAGGACTATCTTGAGCTGAAGGAAAGGGTATTGGATAAATTGGAGCGGATCGGCCTTAAGGATCTGAGACGTCATATCGTAGTGGAAGATATGTGGACACCCTATGATATTGAAAAAAACTACTATTCCAATCACGGCGCTATTTATGGGGTGGTTTCGGACCGCTTTAAAAACTTCGCCCTCAAAGCGCCCAAACAGAGCACGCGTTACAGCAATTTATATTTCGTGGGGGGCTCGGTCAATCCCGGCGGCGGTATGCCTATGGTTGTTTTATGCGGACAGAATGTGGCCAAGGACATCGCCGCCCATAGTTAAACTTCCAGGAAAAAGGAGCCTGACCTATGGATGGCTATGATCTTTTGATACTGGTCGTGACCGGGACGGTGCTGGGACGCTTCTTAGTCCATATCATTGGCTTGCGGCAGCGTGGACTTAAAATCAATCATCTGGGCTATAAGAAACAAGGCCTGCCGCGCCTGGTGGAAATCGCGATTCTACCCTTGGCGATGCTGATGCTCATTGAGGTTGTCGCTCATGCCCTGTACCCTGATGTTCGCCAGGCCGGTTTATGGCCACTCGGGTCCTGGCACCAGGCAACGGGTGCGGTGCTGTTGGTCGCGGCCTTGATACTCTTGTGGTTGACGCTAAGCCATTTCGGTCCCTCTTACCGACTGGGTGTAGACCATACCAACCCCGGCGCCTTGGTACGAAAGGGCGTTTTTGCCTATTCCCGGAATCCCATCTACCTCGGTTTGGACAGCTTGTTTGCAGGCTGCTTTCTGATTTACCCCAATTGGTTTTTCTTTTTCATGATGATCGGCGCCTGCTTGACCATGCATTTCATGATCTTAAGAGAAGAACGGGCCTTGAAGGTGCTTTATGGCCAGGCTTATTTGGATTACCAAAAAGCGGTTCCCCGCTATCTGGGGTTGACCCTATTAAAAAAAGGGGGCCGGCCATGAGCATGCTTATCGTGGTGGGTGGGGTGCTTTGGATTTTGGGCTGGTTGGTCCTTTGGAAACTGCCCGCTTGTCCCCGTACGGTCCTGTCCTCAACACCACCGGCGTTGTCCGTGATCATTCCCGCCCGCGATGAAGAGCGCAACTTGCAGCAGTTGCTGCCGTCTCTGTTTGGCCAGGGATTCCCTGCCCTGGAGGTGGTGGTGGTTGATGACGGCTCCGCAGATCGCACGGCCGTGGTTGCTGCTGGTCTGGGGGCCAAGGTGATTATTGCCAAACCTTTACCCTCCGGTTGGACCGGAAAAGCTTGGTCTTGTCAGCAGGGAGCCGACCAGGCCAAAGGAGAGGTGCTGCTCTTCTTAGATGCTGATACGCAGGTGGAAGCAGGTGGTTTGGCCCGTATGATGGCCGCGCTGCAAGCTCGACCGGAATTGGTGTCGATTGCGCCCTATCAGTTGGTGCCTACCTGGACAGAACAGGGGTCGGTTTTTTTTAATTTCATGCAGCTGGCCGGGATGCAAGCCTTTACGCTCTTGGGCCATCGGCTCAAGCCGGCAGGCATGTTTGGGCCTTGTTTTTTAGCCACCAAGGAAGATTACCAAAGGGCAGGCGGCCATAAGGCCGCTGCCGGAGAGGTTCTGGAAAATTACGCCTTGGCTCGCGCGGCCATGTCCAAGGGCGTGACCGTACGGTTGCTGGGCGGTCAGGGGGTACTGTCGGTGCGCCTCTATGGGACGGGGATCAAAGCCTTAGTCGCCGGCTGGACCAAATCTTTTTTAAACGGGGCCAACCGGACCCCACCGCTGATCATGGCCGTGCTTTGCTTATGGATATCGGGTATGATCATTGCATTTAGCAGCTTGTTGGTGGCGCTGCTGACCGGTTATGGTGCCGAAAACGCACTGATCCTTTATGCGCTTTACGCGGGGCAATTGCTTTGGCAATTCAAGCGTCTCGGTTCTTATCGGGCCGTCACCGCTTTGTTCTATCCGGTGCCATTGCTGTTCTTTTTGGCGCTCTTTGCCAGGGCGGCATTATTGAAAAGGATGGGCAGGGCGGCAACATGGAAAGGAAGGGAGGTTGGGCTATAGAGATGATGATGAACCAAAATAAAAAAACGGAGGATCACATGCGCAACCTAATGATGATGATGCTGATTTTGGCGGCAGTACTGATATGGAATAATCAAGCTGTCCGAGCCTTAGAAAATGAGGCTGCAAGCAGCACGGACGCCCTGTCCTGGCCAACTTTACGGGGAACCGTGGAAACAGGCTTTCTGGCCGTGCTGGACCATCGTATTCAATTTGGCCAGGATGGGACCTATTTTTCTTATACCCGTGACGGCGGGCAGGATGTACTTTTTCCCTTTACACGACTCAGCCTGGATCTGCGGTTAAGTCCGAGAGATACGGTAGTGCTGCTCTATCAACCGCTCGATTTAATTACCCGTACCACCTTGCGGGAATCGATCGTGGTGGATAAGACAACGTTTACTGCAGGCACACCCATGGAATTTCGTTATAGCTTTCCTTTTTACCGCATCAGCTATTTGTATGATTTTATTGCTGAAGAAGCCGATGAGTTGGCCTTGGGGTTATCGCTGCAGATCCGCAATACCAGTATTGAATTTTTAGCGCTCAATGGTGATCGCTTGGTGCGTAAATCCAATATCGGGCCTGTGCCGGTTATCAAAGTCCGGGGCCGTCATCAGTATGCTAACGGTACCTGGGTGGCCATGGAAGCCGATGGCTTTTACGCGCCCATTAGTTACCTCAATGGCAGTGATAATGAAGTGGTGGGGGCGATTTTGGACGCCAGTGTGCGCTACGGCTGGACCTTTGGCCGGGACGCCCAAGCGTTTATTAATTTGCGCTACTTGGGCGGCGGAGCAGTGGGGACCAGCACCAACGAACCGGCACCAAGTGACGGTTATACCAAGAATTGGTTGCATTTTCTGACGCTTAGTGTAGGCTTCAATTATACCTTGCGGCCATAAGCACGGCCGGGAGGGCTGCTACACTTTCAGGTTGTTGGTGAAAAACTGCACTTTATATTTTTTAGAGATAAGATTGGCGGTGATGCGGCCTGACTCATAAATGGTGGGCAGGCCGCTGCCGGGATGAGTGCCGCCACCGACCAAATAACAATGGTTCAATTCCTCAAATTGGTTGCGCGGTCTTAAGTAAAGCAGCTGGCTCAGTTGATGTCCCAGGTTGAAGGTGGCACCTTTGTATATCCCATAAGTATCTTCCCAGTCCTGAGGCGTGATGATGATCTCCGCCTTAATATGCTGCTTAATATCCTTCATCACCGTGCGCTCCGCAATGGTGCTGAGCACCAATTCACGGTACTCTTCCTTTTCTTTGGTCCAGTCCACCGGGGCAAAGCGATTGGGAGTGGGCACCAAAATATACACGGCCGATTGACCCTTAGGGGCCCGGGTGGGATCGGTAACACTGGCATTGCGGATATAGATGCTCATGTCTTTTGACAGCACTTTGTTTTTAAAGATATCATCCACATTTTGGCGGTACTTTTTGGCAAAACTGATGGTGTGATGGGGCAGGTCGTAAAGTTTGTCCAATCCCAGGTAAAGCATGAAAGTGGAACAGGAAAAATGCTTTTTTTCCAACTTGGGTTTGCTCCATCTCGACAGAATTCCATCGGGAACCAACGTGGTCATGGCATGAGCAAAGTCGGCGTTGATAATCACTTCATCAGCGGTAATAGTCTCGCCGTTTTCCAACACCACGCCCTTCACCTTCCTGCCTTGCAGCTGCAAGGTTTTTACCGGTGTATTCAGATGAATCTCAGCGCCCTGGCTTTGAGCCACTTTGGCCATGGCGTCTGAAATGGCACTCAAGCCGCCTTCGGTATGATAAATGCCGTAGGCATGTTCAATTATGGACAACATGGCAAACAATCCCGGACAATCCCAGGGCGACATGCCTAAATATTTAGCCTGGAAGGTAAAGGCAATGCGTAATTTTTCAGGCAGAAAATAATCACCGAGTACGTTGATTAAACTGCGGCCGGCCGCCAAATAGGGAATAGCTTTGAGAAGATCGCGGGAAAACATTTTGGAAATAGTTGCATAGTCTATTTGCAGACAGGGGTAGAGTTTTTCAAAACGGATCATCTCTTTGCGGTAATAATTATGCAGCCCTTTTTCTTCGCCCGGGAAATGGCGGGCAATTTGACTGGCCATTTGTTGGTGATCCGTGGTGGGCTCGATGGTCATATCGTCAAATTGCAGACGGTACATGGGGTCGAGCCGGGTAAACTTAAGGTAGTCTTCACTTTTGCTGCCGGCTTCGATAAACACTTCATCCAAGATCTGCCTCAGCATTAAAAAGGTGGGCCCCGTATCAAATTTGAAACCATTCATCTCAAGGGCGGCATTACGCCCGCCAACTCGGTCTTTTTTTTCAAACACCGTGACTTTGAAACCCCGTTTGGCCAGAAGCATGGCGCTGGTCAGCCCACCGGGACCGGCGCCGATGACCACGATATGTTTGGGAGAAGAGTATCTGTTCAAACTGTCACCGCCTTGAATAGAG
>CAYVTN010000047.1:0-11773 GCA_964454395.1 uncultured bacterium
AGGCCGAACATTTTAAACAGGTCATCCGGCAAAATGCCCTCGTGGAAGAGGTCTCGCTGGCCTCGACGGGACCGTTCTCAACCGGACTTGTGAAAACATTTGCGAGCGAACAGAACCGGCGAAACGAAAATGTGCTGATCCATACGTTTTACGGCGACCCGCACTTCCTGCCCCTGCTGCATCTGAAACTTCTGCAGGGCCGCAATTTTAACCCCGACATCGCCACAGACACCACCCGGGCCGTCATTATCAATGAAGCGATTGAACTTGCACTTGCTTCTTGGATTCTTGGATTCTTGCCCTTCAAGCGTGTACTAAATCCCCGCGTCAATAAAATCGTATCCAAGAGCTGACAATCATGTCCAATGGTTTTATAATAAGAACTTCGGTTGACGACAGCACCCACAATATCTCAAGGCGGCGAAGCCGGAATAAAAACACAGGGTGTTTGTAGGGAACAGTCGCGACTGTTCCCTACAAACGATCTACCCCGACCGGGTGGAGATATGGGCTCCGGTGGGTTATGATAGGGACGCCATCAGCTGCGAAAAAACGTAGATGTTGGAAATACAGAATGACTAAGGCGGGAGGTGAAGTGTCATGAACAGCGCACAATATTGGATCGACCAATTGCGGTTGGAACCCCATCCTGAAGGCGGATTCTACCGGGAAATTTACCGGTCCGATGAACACATCCCGGCCGAAGGCCTGCCGCAGAGGTACCATAACAGCCGGGCTTTTGCCACCTCCATTTACTTTATGCTTACGTCCGGCCAGCCTTCCCTTTTCCATGCCCTGCTGTCCGATGAATTGTGGTTTTTTCATACCGGCAGTGCCGTAACCTTGCACAGCCTCACTGATGAAGCCGGCTACAAAACCACTCTGCTGGGACCTGAACCTCAGGAGCACCATCATTTTTCCGCTTTAATGCGAGCCGGCACCTGGTTTGGAGCCACGGTGGAACACCCCGACAGTTATGCCTTGCTCAGCTGTGTGGTAACGCCGGGCTTTGATTTTAATGACTTCACCCTCGCCAGCCGCAGTCACTTACTCAAAGAATTTCCCGTGCATGCGGCCATTATTGAAGCCCTGACCAAGGGTTGAAGCCAGCGCAGGCTTTATGGCGGATGGTCTCATTCCCAGGGGGATGTCCAAACCATCAGCAGCGTAAAGAGTATTTCAAAGCACTAAAAATTTTTTCAATTGACGCAGAGCGCGCAGGCGGAAAAGTTTGATGGGACTGTAACCGCAAAGCTCGATTTTTTCCTGATGATTTATCACCAAATACAGATTATAATTTTTTTTCGAACCCCGCCCTTGGTGACCCTTGCCGGTGGTCATTTCAGCCATCCCTACGGCGGATATTTGGGTTAAAGCCACCATGATTTCCTTTCCCGGTCCAAAGGTGTGCGGATAACGAAGCAGCCGCAGTTGATTGGTGGTTTTATTGAATTCCGCCCGGTCCGGTTTGCCGCCCAGGCCGTAACCCAGCAGTCCGGCGGCCAGGAAAAAATAATAGATCATCCCCTGCCGGGAATGCTCGCTGCTGAGGAATATGGCCATGGTACCGATAATCCCGAGCATGATCAGTATAAAAACCATTGTGCGGTAGACGCTGCGTGGTTCTTCCAGAATCAGGAGCTGTTCATTCATACTTCTTAAGGTCATGGCTCTTCCCGCTGTTCCCAATTGAACTGAAGCTTCTCTTGAATTATTACCGGCAAGAACAGCCTAAAAATGAACCTTTCGGTTTACAGGAGGATACTACTGCAGACAGGACAATGTGTTTGGGCAAGGTCAACAGAAGGGGAATTCGGAGGATCAGGGTTTGGTGGACAGCTTGGCATTAATAAAATCTTTGTGTTCAATCCACATCAAACCGGCGATTTTGCGAATGGCTTCCAATTCCTGATGCGACAATTCATGGTCTGCCCAGGCCACGGCAAACAAATCTTCAATGATTTTAACCCGCTCTGAATAAATACAGGTCTGGTTGATTTCCCGGGTAAAACTCTCCCAATCCAACTCTTCGCTCAAGACCTGGCGTACGCTCTTAAAGATTTCATCCTGTTCTTCCCTGGTCTTGTAACCGCGGCGGCTCAAAATATCCCGTTTGGCTTCTTCCTCGGAAGGCGAGACCTTTCCGTCGGCCCTGGCCACAATTGCCAGCAAGGCCCCCAGCACAATCCGGGCAGTCAGCGCCGGCGTGGGATTAGCCTGTGGTTTGGTGGTAATCAAATTTGACAAGCGGTCTAAAATACCCATGTTTTACCCTTTAACGCATGATTATTTTAATTGCTCCGCGACCGGCAGGAACAGTCGCTTTTCTATTCTTGATTTTCAATTTTCGATTCGGCCCGGCCTCTGCGGCCAACGTCAGAGATTGCGCAGCCCTACCTGCTTGATATAGGGTTCGGCCAGGGCCTTGAACCGTTCCAGGACTTCCCGGGGATAAGGCGGCCGCCCGGCCAATTCAGGATTATCCAAATGGGTTGGCATAAACTGCTGCAAATAATAGGCCGGTGCACCGGCAATCAATTTGGCAATGGTCAGAATATCGTCTTCCCGCACCAAACCGGGCACGCAGGTGGTACGGAATTCGTGGGCAATGGAATTGGTTTTCAACAATCCGATGGAAGCCAATAGCCGTTGCTCCGCATCCTTCAAGGTGTTCAATTCGGAAGCATAACGGCGGGGAGCCATCTTCACATCCACGGCCACATAATCCACCAAGTTTTCTCCCAAGACCGCAGCCAGGATGTTGGTGCGCAGCCCGTTCGTATCCAGTTTAATGGCCATATTAGTCATGCGCAAATGCCTGAGCAGATGGGTTAATTGGGGATGAAAGGTGGGCTCGCCGCCGGTCACCACCACGGCGTCGAGCAATTTTTTTCTTCGATCCAGGGCATCAATCAGCTCTTCCAGGGACAAATCCTGCAACCCTGACGGCTGTTCCAGGAGCAGGTGGTTGTGGCAGAAACTGCAACGCATGTTACAGCCCCCCAGAAAAATAACCGCCGCCACCTTGCCGGGATAATCAATCAGCGACGTTCCGATAAATCCTTTGATGCCGTGAATCTTGTTCATGATTTAATTTTCCTTTGCCACCACAAATTCCTTGCGGTCTTTAAACTCTTCCCGTTTTCCTTTATTCCATTGCTGGACCGGCCGGAAATAACCAACCACTCGGGAATAAACTTCGGTTTTTTCCATGCATTTTTTCGCCATTATACCATGACCCCCTTTTCCTGTTCATTGTTTTTGACATCCGTCTTTTCCAACACCTGGCTGATCTGATCCTCCACCTGCTTGCGGGTGTCTCCGCCGTCCTGGAAGGTTGCTTCTTCCTTGTCATAAGGGCAGACATGGTGCTCCCCGGCAATATAACCGTGCACCGGACAAATGGAGAAGGTGGGTGTAATGGTGAAATAAGGCAGATGATAATTTTCCGCAACACGGCGCACCAGGGCCTTGCAGCTTTCCGGGTCGTCTATGCTCTCTCCCAGAAAAATATGCAATACCGTACCGCCCGTATACTTGGTTTGCAAAGAATCCTGATGTTCCAGCGCTTCAAAAACATCATCCGTGGCGCCCACCGGCAGTTGGGTGGAATTGGTGTAATAGGGTTCTTGTTCACCGGAAGCAATGATGTCCGGAAATTCCTGGCGATCCAAACGGGCAAAACGGTATGAAGTTCCCTCCCCGGGTGTGGCTTCCAGATTGAAAAAGTCGCCTTCCTGCTCCTGGTATTCCTGGATGCGCTGACGCATGATATCCAGCGTTTTATCCGCCAGAGCCTTGCCTTCAGGGGACATGATGCCCTTGCCCGATAAATTCAGTGACGCTTCGTGCATGCCATTGAGGCCAATAGTGGAAAAATGGTTGGCCCAATAGCGGCCGGTGCGCTGTTTCACGGACGACAAATAGTATTTGGAATAGGGATAGAGGTTGTTCTCCGTATAGCGTTCCAGGATTTTCCGCTTAATTTGCAGGCTTTCTTTGGCAATATCCATAAGATTGAGCACCCGGGCATGAAATTCTTCTTCCGTGGCGGAAAGATAGGCCGCGCGCACCAAATTGATGGTTACCACGCCCAGGCTTCCGGTCAGAGGGTTGGCGCCAAAGAGCCCGCCGCCCCGTTTGCGCAGTTCCCGGTTGTCCAGTCTCAGTCGGCAGCACATGGAGCGGGCATCTTCAGGATCCATGTCGCTGTTGATGAAATTGGCAAAATACGGAATACCGTATTTTGCGGTCATGTTCATGATGTCCTTCATAATGGGCGCATCCCAGTTGAAATCAGCGGAGAGATTGTAGGTGGGAATGGGAAAAGTGAAGATGCGGCCCTGGGCATCGCCCCTCATCATGACTTCACAGAAAGCACGGTTGATCATATCCATTTCCTTCTGGAAGTCGCCGTAGGTCTCTTCCTGCAGTTCTCCGCCGATGATGACCGGTTCGTTCTTCATGTTCTTGGGCACTTGCAAATCAAGGGTGATATTGGTAAAAGGAGTCTGGAATCCCACCCGGGTGGGCACATTGAGATTAAAAATAAATTCCTGCATGCTCTGCACCACTTCGGCATAGCTGAGGTTGTCTTTGGCAATGAAAGGCGCCAAATAGGTATCGAAGTTGGAAAAAGCCTGGGCGCCGGCCGCTTCCCCCTGGAGGGTAAAAAAGAAATTGCAGATTTGCCCCAGCACACTGCGGAAATGCCGGGGCGGTTTGCTCTCGGTCTTTCCATAAGCCCCCCGCAACCCCTTCATCAGCAAGTCCCGCAGATCCCAGCCGCAACAATAGCCGGACAGGGAACCCAGGTCATGAATGTGGATGTCGCCGTTCAAATGGGCGTTGCGGACTTTTTCGGAGTAAATCTCTTCCAGCCAGTATTGGGAAACCAAAATGGCCGTGATGTGATTGTTCATGCCTTGCAGGGAATAACTCATATTGGAATTTTCTTTGATGCGCCAGTCATTTTTACCCAGGTAATTGTCGATCAGTTCATTGGCTGTGGAAAAAAGCTCCTGGGTTTGCCGCAATTTACTGTGTTGGGCCCGGTAAAGAATGTATGCCTTGGAGACATCCTGATACCCTTCATCCATCAAGGTGGTCTCCACAATATCCTGAACGTTTTCAACCGTGGGCACTTGGCCCTGCTTGTAAACGGCCTTAAGGATATTGTATACCCGCCGTGATACTGCCTGCGCCTGCTCCAACTGGTGCTTGCCCACTGCAGCCATGGCCCGGTAAATGGCATTGACTATCTTTTGTTCGTCAAAATGCACCAGCCGTCCATCGCGTTTCCTGATCTGAGTAATACCCTGTTGCTGCATAAAAAATGCCCCCACCCTCAAAATGTATCTATTGCTGTTGCTGCCATAAAATTGCCTTCTTTTGTCTTACCTAGTTCCTGTTGCGGAAAGATCATTTTAACTAAAACCTTTGCAAGGGTTGTGATCTTACCCTTGGGGAAACCGCTTCGGCGAACGGTTTTCTTCTCTGAGGCGGTTTGCTATGCAACCCGACGACCGCCCGAGGGTAAGATCGCCATCCGCTTCCGCAACAAGAACTACCTGCAGTGTGCCCGAAAAGAAATCACAATATATTGTGTTCCCCTTCAGGCATCGACTACTATATATTCGATATTTTTCGTTGTCAACGAGTTTTTTATCCTTGTATTTCAAAGCTAATTCAGGACCGCATTCATTTCAGCCTTACAGGAAATAATTTTTAAAAAGGCCAATTGTGCCATTTTTAGAAGCAGCCCTTGTGAAAAAACAGCCATCAGAGGGAGGCTTTTTTCACTCTTTTTTTCGTGGTTTTTTTGACGGTTTTTGGTACAGCCGCTTTGGTTGCTTTTTTCGCAGCCCCGGTTGCCGGTCTTTGGCGGACCTGCTTTTTCCTGGTGGCTTTTTTAACGGTCCGGGTTGATTTCTTGGACCGTCCCCGAGCTGCTGCTTTCTCTTCGATATGACTTTCCGCTTCTTCCTGCGCCCCTGTTTCCAGCGCCAATTCCACGGGGGCGCTGCTATCCTTTTTGACCGCAGGGACATGCCGCCGACCTGTGACAGGCTGGCCTGCTATTCCAGGCAAAGCCGTACCCGGCCGTTCAATGATCATCAGCCAAAGAGCACCGCTTCCGAAAATCATCACCACTAAATTAACCAGATTTCTGAACAAGGGAATGAGGTCAATTAAACCCAAAAAAGCCAGCCCAATCGCCATCCCCAGCATAAATTGTAACGGCTTAGCTTGGTCCGTGACATTAAAAACCTTTTGCCCCAGCCACAAGGCAAGGCCCAATTTGGCAAAGACCAGGAGCACGATATAAAAAAACACCAGCACCAACGCCAAAGGAATGCCAATAATGGTGATCACTAGAATAAGGATAAGCACCGGCAGGCCAAGAACCAAGGCTAAGCCCCAGCCCAAAGAAGGCAATGGTTTGGTGTTGATCAAATCCGTGTAGCGCCAACAGGCTTTCGGCCACAAAGCGATCATCAGGATACCCACTGCCAGAAGAGCTAAAAATAAGGTGAATTTATAAACCAAGGTGATCATAAACCACCAATGACCGAGATTAAAGAGCCAATTTTGCGACGGTGCCGGAGGCAGGGACTCCTTCCAGGTAATGGTGCCCTTTACCTGCCGTTTCAGTTCCGGTCCAAGACGCTCCGGCGTGCTGTAGGTTAAATGCCCGTAAATGCCGGCATTGGGTCCCAGGACCAGCGACTTGGTCTTGATGGTCACATCACTCATCACTGTGCCGTTGATCACAACTTTTTGGCTGTTAATGGTCACCGGCCCCTGGATCACGCCGTCGATGACCGTACTGTTGGCCAAAATAAACGCATCGCTGCCCACCGTGGCATTGCGATGGACGGTGAGCTCATTGCCAATAAACAGGAGACTTCCCGATACCTTTCCCGCCATCATGACTTTATTGCCCACCACCCTCAGATCATCACCGACCTTTCCCTTAATTTCCCCGTCGCTGACAAGCAAGTTTAAATCCTGGCCCACCACACCCCAAAAAAAGGCGGTTCTGGCCACAGCCCAGACATCCTGCAAGGCACTCCCGTAAAAGTTGATCAACTCTCCGGCCATATACAGGTCTTGGGTGTTGATATCCTTGCGCTCCACAATGATCCTTTCCCCGCTTTTAAAGATCATGGCATGATTGACTGCCGGCAGGCACAGGCCGAAAGCCAGTAACAACAAGAGAGCCACTGTTTTTTTCATGATTACGCTCCTTGATGCTGGAATTTGCACGCCGGACCCGGCCGACAGAGCGGCCCCATTATTTCACAGGGCTATGGGATTATAAATAAAAAAATCCCTCCTGACCGCATCGGGTCAGGAGGGATTCTTGGTCCCCCGGAGTGTTCATTGTATAAATTCTTTAAGCGTCTTGAGCAGATTTTTTCCCTGGTAATCGGAAAGTTCGTAAAGGACCTGGTCTGATGGGCCCTTGACAAGGTACACTTGGCGGTGTTTGTCATAAGATAGAAAGGTCAGGTGATAATCGCCGGTCTTGGTCTTGACCGTAATCTCACCCAGAGGGTGCTTGGGCATGGGCTTGGATCCATCCACAATGGCTGAAGCGGACAGGCGGGTAAAGGTATTTAGAAACTGATCAACTTTGGCCTCCTGAAGGGGCTTTTTTTCTCCGGTTGCTTTCCAGACCATTTTGGAGGGTAAGGCCGCCGGCGTCACACCCTGGGCACTGCCATTGACAATAGCCGGCTGCACTTCCTCTTGCTTGGTCATGGTCACTTTTTTCCGGCCGTGCTGCTCAATTTCAACAGCGTCAACCTTGTCGCGGGAAAAGTCAAAAATGCTCATGCTGCGCCAATCTTCAGGCTTGTAATTGAAATACTGGCTGAAGGTGCCCAGCACCTGGTAAATCGCGGGGTTGTCCTTTAATTTGGCAAAAGTATGGGTCCGGTCGCTGTTGGCCTTTCCCAGATAGAGGGATACGGTCTTGCCTTTCTGATCGGTCATCTGCAGGTAATGAGCTGCAACCGTATTAAGTCCGAAATCAGCCGCTGCTTCGGAAGAATTGGAAATTTTGTCGGTAAGGCGCATGTCGGCAATGGTTCTGGTCAGCATATTCATTTTGTTCTTATCGGCCGCAAAGGCGAAGGGCGCCGTGATCATCCAATCCTGGTCCTTTTTCTCAAAACTGATCGTACCCGAAGGCTGTTCCAGGGTTATTTTTTTCAGGTCGTCCGCTGCCGGCGCCTTAAACGCAGGCAGCTTGACCGTGTTGTATCCCCGCTGCCCGGTCTGCGTAAGCACCACATAACCCAACAGGAGCACAAACAAGCCTCCCAAAATATAAAGTCGTTTGTTTTTCACGCTCAACCTCCTTCTCCTTGTAATTAGTTTGTGTTTCCAACATCTGCTTTTTTTCGCAGCTGATGGCATCCCGATCATAACCCACCGGCACTGGATACGAGTCTGTAAGTCTGGATTATCTACGCAAAAACGTAGATAATCCAGACACAGACGCTAACACGATCTCTACCCGGTCGGGGTAGATAATTTAAGCCGTAGGGGCACGGCGCGCCGTGCCCCTATACGCACCGCGGATGGTACGCAAAGCAGGGACGTATGCAATCCGCCCCTACTTTGGATCATTTTTTTATTCCGGCTTTGCCGGTTAGTGACTCTGGTGCATCATGGCCGCGATCTTTAGACGGCGGTTCTCAAAACGGCGCCACATCAGGATGCCGGCCAAAATGACCAACAGCGGCAGCCCGATCCAGTTGAAGTATTTGATCAGCTCCCTCTGGGCATCGGGAATATCGCCGATGGCCGCGGAGGAAAGGCCTTTGCTGCGGATCTCGATCAAGGCCGAATCCTGGGCCACCCAATCGATCATGTTCTGGGTCACCTGAACCAGCTGGGAACTTCCCCGGCGGGGATCAATAAAATCGTTGCTGATGAAATCGGATCCGCCGACCACCAGAAGCCGGGAGGGTTTGGCCGGTCCGGCCGCGGCCTGGTCCTTGGCAAAGGCGCTGGGAAAGGCGCCGGTCAAGGCCACCATCAGGTCCACTTGCTTGTAATCCGAGGGATTTTGAGGCGGCCGGATGAACTGCGGGGAAAGCATGAAAAACTGGCTTTGCAGCCAGGCATATTTGGAACTGCGGGCAACCACATCCGCCTGCAGCTTATTGGCTTTGATCACATCGTCATTCAGTTTCAGGGAACTCACAAAAGGCATGGTAAAAGATTCGATCCCTTTCACAATCAATTGGTTCTGGTCCAGGTTGGTCACCAGGGGAAACGCCGCGTAGGGAATGATATTTTGCATGACAAACCCCGGTCCTTGCTGGGCCACCGTAATTTTCTGGCATTGCCGGTCGTAAACCAGGTTGGGCGCCACGTTCACACCCCAGCCGGCCACCAAACGGGCCAGGCCGGAGTTGACCAATTTGCCCTGCATGGTGGTTTTGACATCAGCATCCACCATTTTAACCAAGGCGGCCACGCTCTTCCCTGATCTTAAAAACTGGTCCAGTTCCTTTTGTTTATCCTTGGGAATCATGGTAGTCGGCCCGGCCACCACCAGGGCGTCCAAACGGTCGGGAATGGATTCATGACTCAGATCCACAGGCACCACTTCATAATTTTTGGAGAGCAACTGGTTAAAGTTGCTTAATGCCCCGTTCAGGTCCGGTTCCCCATCGCCCTGGGTGATGCCAATGACTTTCATTCTGGTCTGGATCAGTTTCTTGATGGCGCTGGACAACTTATATTCCAAGCCGTCCGTATTCTGAATCAGGGGAATCACTTCCTTGCGGTCCCGGTAGATGAAGGCCACGCCCATATAGCCGTTCTTCTGTTCAAATTTGTCCTTGGCAATCTGGGTCAGCTGCACCCCATAAACCCCCAGACTGCGGGCTTCTTTTTCATAGGAAGGGTCGTCGGCAGGATCGATGAACTGGTAATTGAACTTGCCTTTGGAATAGGTCCGGTAATTGTCCAGCAGATCACGCAAGTAGCGTTCATTGGCATTATAGGGCGCCGGCAAATTTCTGGTAAAGAAGGCCTTGACGGTCATGGGATCCTTCAGGTCCCGCATGTAGGTTTTGGAAATTTTAGACAGCGAGTAGGAGTGATTCCTGGTCAGGTCCAAACGGAAAAAAGTCCGCGTGGAAATAATATTGAGTAAAACCACAATGCCTACCATGATTAAAAAACTGGTCAGTTCCTGGCGTGCCCGTTCTTGGAATGTCATCTTATTTCCTCCTTGCAAGAATCAAGCGTGTTCCGGCCAACGTCACGATCAGAAGGGACAGGAAATAAATCACATCCTTGCTGTCGATCACCCCTCGGGAAAAATTCTGAAAATGATAATCACTGCCCAGATACTGGAAAAGTCCGACCAGGGGCGCCGGGATAAACAAAAGGATTTTGTCCATGAGAAAAAGCAGGAAGCAGGCCGCAAAGCCCAGGATAAAAGCCACGATTTGATTCTTGGTCAGCGAGGAACTCAGCAGGCCCACGGCCAGATAAGCGCCCCCCAGGAGGATCAGACCGAAATATCCCGCCCATACAGCCCCCCAGTCCAGAGGTCCCAGGGTGGAAATGGTCAGGGGATAACTTAAGGTCACGGCCAGGGTAATGGCCAGAAAGGCCAGGGCGGCCAGAAACTTACCTATCAGCATTTGCGTGTTGCTTACGGGCAGGGTCATGAGCATTTCAAAAGATCCGCTGTTGAGTTCCTCGGAAATGAGACGCATGGTAATCGCCGGCGCCAGAAACATGAGCAGCATCGGCGCCATGCTGAAATAAGCCCTTAGTTCCAATTGGCCGAAGAGAAAAAAGCGGGAAAAGAAAAACCAGCCTGAAAAAATCAGGTAGATCACCATGACTACATAGGCAATGGGGGAATAAAAATAAGAGTAAAGTTCTTTTTTAATCAAGCCCATCACCGGCGGCCAAAATGTTTTCCACGATCCTCCCGGCGCGATACCGGCTTGGACCGGCGACGGACTCACAGGACTTGCCGTATTGTCACTCATCATTTATCCTCCTTCATGACATGTTAATATAGAAAGTCGAAAAATTATTTTTTACCTTTATGAGGTGTGCATTATCTTGGGCAGGGGCACGGCGCGCCGTGCCCCTGCCACTACTGTCAAACCCGGACCATTAGCTGCGCAAAAAACGTATATCTTTCCGACACAGCATCTAATTAGTTTCTGTTGCGGAAAAACATTTCCCCAGCCAGGTACACGTTGCTAAAAACCTGTGGTCAAAATGGTTAAATTAAAAGGGTTTTGCAGGGGCGGGTTTCAAAGCCGCCCCTGCGACGAGGTTGAACAAATCAAAATTACCCTTTCCGTAACAACAACTAATTGGCGGTCAACCGGCGGAAAATGGTTTCAAGGCTGTGCACTTCCCTGGTCATTTCATATAAGGTCCAGCCCTCCTGACAGGCCAGGCTGAACACCTGGGGCCGCAGGTCTTGTTGGGGCTCGGTGCTGACCACATAGGTTTTGATGTCCTGGCTTTCATCCTTGCCGGGATTCACGGTGGTGACTCCCGGGAGCTGAGCCAGTTTTTCTGAAACACCGGCGCCCTTGATTTTAAGATGAATCACCGACTCATCGGCCGCATTTTTTTGCAATTCCTGGGGACGGCCGTCGGCGACTTTTTTCCCCTGATGAATGATCACCACCCGGTCGCAGGTGGCTTCCACTTCCGAGAGGATGTGGGAGGACAAGATGACGGTTTTTTCCTTGCCGATTTTTTTAATCAA
>CAYVTN010000048.1:0-11744 GCA_964454395.1 uncultured bacterium
GCGCTCTTTAATAAAACCAATCGAATCTTCCACGCCTTTATTGTAAATCCGTAGTCCCACGGTCTGCAAAAAATGATCCAGCAGGTTTTCGGCGGCGATGATGCCGATTTCTTCATCACGTTCTGTTTCAAAATAACCGATCAAATCCTTGACACATTTGCTCTTGGTTTCTTTCGAAAGCATGTCCCATTGACGTTTGATGTCCGCCATCATTTCCCCCGCTACAGTTTTTAAGGATATAAAGGGTATAAGTATCCGGTGGAAGCGACCCTTTAACGCCGTTCCTTGATACGCCTTTTCATTTTCTCCCAGGTACCGGTAATCAGAAAACTTTCATCCATATACGCCGTCATCCGGGCCAACTTCACCAGGGGAACGCTGAAGGTCAGAATATCGGGCTTGACGCACGGCCGGGCCGAAGGGTCGAACAGGCCGATAACCGCCCGGGGCCGGCTGCTGTCTTTTTCAAAATAAGGATGGTGGATGATGGTGCCGCATCCCGGACCAAAAGGCGTGAAGGTGGCGTTCGGTTCGGTTTGGTCAAAGTTGGCCAGCGTAAACAGTCCGGAAAGAATGTCGGGCGTGGCGAAAAAGATCGCAACGTCCGGCTGATCCGATTCCAAAAGATGGTCCCACCGCTTGAAGATGTAATGCCGGCCGTTGGCGGGAATCAATTTCTGATTTTGCGTGATGGTCTTCACCATGTCCGGGGTGCGGAGGTAACGCTCGCCCTCCAAGCCGGGCTTGCCGCAGGAAAGGAAATAGTCGAAGTCCGGCCGCACTTCCGGCGCATAGCCCAGATAACGTTTGGCGCCTCCACAGGCCACGGCCTCGGGGCCATAACATAAGGACTTGCCCTGGCGCACCTGGTTTAACTCGCAAATCAAACAACTATGGCCTTTTTTTATGGGCGCGATTTCAGCCTGGCCGGTGCCTTCATCCAAATAAAACGTTATAGGTAGTTCAGCGCCCGGAAAATAACGTTCCCATTTGGCCATAAAGTCATCGCGCAATTTAATATCCATATCTGTCTCCTCTCGGAATTAACTGCAAGTATAAAGCAGTCATTCCTGCAGATTCCAGCCGGGATTCATCACCACAGGGTACGGTCTTGCAAGGTTACTTTAACAAACAATACGAGGATTTTTAATAGAAAAAAGTAATAAGGAAAGGCCCGGCCTATTTACAAGCAAAACGCCAAGCTTCCGGGAAATAAAAACCGATGATCACAGGGAGACGGGGAGAAGGGAAGGTGAGGAAAATAAAAACGAAGATTTGCTTAAAAAACAAAACCTAAAAATGGTTGGGTTTTCTCACTGTTCTTTTACAATTTGGCCCCAACCTCCCTGTAAATACCCTCCTTTACCCCTGCTTGCGCTCCGGCACCATAACCAACACATAGACTGCTCGAAAGAGGGGAACCTGTTTGCATTTCTATCGGCGGGCGTGCTATAAGTAAAAAACCACCTTTACACTCTTTGGCATCTTTGCACCCGCAATGCATTGAAGGAGGAATGATGAAAAAACTTTCTTTTTTGCTCCTGCTCGTAACAGCGGTATTTGTACTGGTGTCATGCAGGCCCGCTGCTAACCGGTCCCTGGTTTTCGCGACCGGCGGCGCGCCGGCGGAACTGGATTTCTGGGAAGCGGCGGCGGCGGATTTTACAAAGGAAACGGGAATTAAGGTCGAGGTGCTGCGTCAGCCCACGGACACGGATCAGCGCCGGCAAAATTTGATGATTGCGCTCAAAAGCCGCCGGCCCGAGCCGGATGTTTTTCTCATGGATATTGCCTGGCTGGCGCAATTTCAGGCCGCACGATGGCTGGAACCGCTTGATGCCTATGCGGCACAAGATCAGTTTAAAACCGATCATTTTTTTCAAAACATCCTTTCCCTCGCGGATACCCGCGGCGGTCGGCTGTGGGCCCTGCCCGTCTATGTGGACGCAGGCCTGCTCTATGCCCGCCAGGATCTTTTGGACCGCTATCATCTGCCGTTCCCGCAAACCTGGCAAGACCTTGTGCAGGATTGCCGGACCATCCAGACCGGAGAACTGCAGGCCGGAAGGCCGACCAGCGGATTTGTCTGGCAGGGCGCGCAATACGAAGGCCTGGTGTGCAATTTTCTGGAATTCGCGGGCTCCAATGGAGGCGGACTAAAGGTTGACGGCCAAGTGCAGGTCAATACGCCGCAGAACCGGCAAGCCCTGGCGTTCATGCGTGCCTTGATCCGTGACCACATCTCGCCTCCCAACACTTATTCCGAAATGAAAGAAGAGGAAACCCGTCTCGCTTTTCAAAACAGCCCGACCGTGTTCGAGCGCAACTGGCCGTACGCCTGGGCCTTACACCAGGCCGCCGATTCGCCGGTACGCGGCAAAATTACGGCCGGCCCTTTGCCTCATTTCCCGAAAGGTGAAAGCCGGGCTGCCCTGGGCGGGTGGCATATCGGCCTTTCCAAATATTCCGGCCGCAAGGCCGAGGCCTGGAAATTCATCCGCTTTGTGACCAGCTTTGCGACCCAGAAGAAAATGGTCCTGCAACTAGGCTGGAATCCCGGTCGCCGCGACGTGTATGCCGATCCCGAAGTGTTGCGCAGCGCACCCTATCTGAAAGTGCTTGCCCCGGTTTTCCAAACCGCGGTGCCCAGGCCCATGGTGCCCTATTACACGGAATTATCCGCAGTGTTGCAGCGCCACCTGCACCAATGCCTGAGCGGCGAGGCCGAACCAAAGGACGCACTGGCGGCCGCGGAAGAGGAATGCCGGCGGGTGGTGGCCAGGTACCGGGCCCCATGAGCCAAGGCCTTGCGAAATACCGCTACCGTAGAAACGATCTGCTGGCCGGGACCCTCTTTCTTCTGCCCATGGCCGCAGGGCTCGCGGGACTGATCCTGACACCCGTGGCCGGTACGGTGGCCGACAGTTTTTTTCGCGACACGCTCTTCCAGAAGAAAACCTTGGTAGGGCTGGCGAATTACGCCGCTCTTTTGCATGAGCCCGCTTTCTGGCAATCCCTGAGGTTTACCCTGGCCTTTGTTCTGGTGTCGGTTCCCCTGGAGATGGCCGCGGGCCTGGTTTTTGCCCTGCTGATGAACGTGAACGCGCCCTGGCGCTCCTGGCTGCGCACGGCGATCCTGATTCCCTGGATCATGCCGATGGCCATTTCGGCGCGTATCTGGGAGCTGATCCTGAACTTCCGCTACGGGCCGGCCAACTTCCTGCTGGAGGCCATGGGGCTGCATCCCGTTAATTGGCTGGGAACGCCTGCCGGCGCATTTGCCTCCCTGGTGGCCGGCGACCTCTGGAAAACCGCCCCCTTTGTGGCCGTGCTGCTGCTGACCGGACTGGTGACCATTCCCCGCGATCTCTATGAACAGGCCCAGGCGGACGGCGCCAACTGGCGGCAGCGTTTTTGGCATGTCACTTTGCCCATGTTGAAACCAGTGCTGTTGGTGGCCCTGCTGTTCCGCACCATCGACGGCCTCAGGATTTTCGACCTGATATACGTGCTGACCCAGGGCGGGCCGGGAGGCGCCACCACCTCGCTTTCAATCTATGGTTACAACTTTTTCCTGGCCGGGAATTTCGGTTTTGGGTCTGCTGTTTCCGTGGTGCTGTTCTTGGCTGCCCTTGGGCTGGCCCTGGTCTACCTCAAAGCCGGCCGTTTCCGGGAGGAACTGGGATGAAAAAGCCCCGCCTTCGTTTCACCTACTATGCCGCCGCCACCGCGGCCCTGGCTTTTTGCCTGTTTCCCTTCTTATACATGCTCCTGATCAGCGTGGGCCAGCGCGCGGATTTTTTGCTGCCGGCCGTGCCTTTCCAATTCACCTGGCGCCATCTGGCCGGGGTGCTGGCCGATGCCAACCTGCACTTTTTGGATTACCTTCGCAACAGCCTGATCGTGTCCGCAACCGCCGCCGCCGGCACGGTGTTCACGGCCAGCCTGGGAGCCTATGCCCTGGCCCGCCTGAGCTTGCCGGGAAAGATTCCGATTCTCCTGGGCGTGCTGGCCTTCACCATGTTTCCCCAGATCAGCCTGGCCGGTTATCTTTTCCAACTGCTTTCAAAGGCGAACCTGATCAATACCTATCCGGGCCTGGTGCTGCCCTATCTGGCCTGGACCCTGCCTTTCACGGTCTGGCTGCTCACCAGCTATTTCAGCCGCATCCCGCGGGAGATGGACGAAGCGGCTCTCATTGACGGCTGCGGCCATTTCCAGGTGCTGGTACGCATTCTCTGGCCCCTGGCCGCACCGGGCTTGTTCTCGGCCTTTTTGCTGGCGCTCATCTTCGCTTTCAATGAATTTCTCTTTGCGCTGATGTTTACCACCGACTACCATGCCCGGACCGTGCCCGTGGGCATCGCCCTTTTCCAAGGCATGCACGGCGAGCTGCCCTGGGGCGCTATCATGGCGGCCGCTGCGGTCACCACAGTCCCGCTGATCCTGCTGGCGCGCTTCGGCCAGAAATATATTCTGGAAGGACTGACGCTGGGGGCGGTGAAGGAATAGCCGGGCGCCAACCGTCAGATGCCGGTCAATGTGTTTAGGGGCAAGCTTAAATTTTCCAGGGAGGCATCCGCCTCTGCCAACTTGGAGCTTGAGCATTTAGTCCAAACATGAAGGTAGTGAGTAGAAAGTAGATCGCATTTGAATGACTTTTTTCTACTTTCTAATATCGACTTTCAAATGCTCCGGAGCTTGAGCACCTAATTGCTCAAGCTCCGAGGTGAGGGAAGGGCGGAAATCATCATTGGCAAGAGCGTTGACCTTTGGAAATTCACCATTGCGCTGCGGACAGTCTTGGCGGATAATTTTTTCTGTTTAGCTGTTAAAGTCGAGTCATAAAATAAAAACCGGACATCAAAGGAGATCAAATTGTCAATTAAAGGTGAATGGATTCGTTATGGAAATCAGACGGGTTACCTGGCCATACCTGATCATGTCTCCGGACCGCTGCCCGGCGTGGTGGTGATCCAGGAGGCATGGGGCATGAACGACCATATCCAGGATGTTACCCGGCGAATTGCTGCTGCCGGGTATGCGGCCTTGGCGCCCGATCTTTTCGCGGAGAATGGCGAACGCCCGCCTGCTCTGGACCAGGAAAGGATAACCGAACTTTTGGCTGCCGCCGGGCGCGCTTTTCAATCCGGACGCCCGGGACGTGGAATTGGCCAAACTTCCGGAACCTGAACAATCCCGTGTCCGCGAAAGTGTCAGGCAGCTTTTAAGCAAGCTGAACCAGCCGCAAAATTATATTGGTCCGCTTCGGGAGGCAGTCAGCCGCCTGCGCGCCGAACAGCCCGAAACCAGGGGACAAAAAGTGGCCTGCGTTGGCTTTTGCATGGGCGGCGGCCTGTCGGCCCTGCTGGCTTGCGAGGAACCCGAGCTGTCGGGCGCCGCTGTTTTCTACGGCCGCCTGCCGGAGGCGGACAAAGTTGCGGGCATCCAGTGCCCGGTCGCGGGTTTTTTTGGTGCCAATGACAGCCGGGTCAATGCCGGTATTTCCGGGTTTGTGGAAGCCATGGCAGCGTCGGGAAAATCTTTCGAGCACCATATTTATGAGAACGCGGGCCACGCTTTTTTCAATGATAGCCGTTCTGCCTATGAAGTCAATGCAGCCCGCGATGCGTTTATGCGCCTGCTGGCCTTCTTCTCACGAGTGCTCACCGGCTAGGCGTCATGACACCGTTTTCTCCCGGCTATCTGGTGATGGCCAAACCCGTTGGGCCCAGGTGCAACCTTCACTGCACTTACTGCTACTACACCTGCAAGGAAAATGATTTTCCCACCGGCGTCCGCTGCATGCCGGAAGCGCTGCTGAAGGATTATATCCGCCAGCGGCTGGAAGCCCCGGCCGGGCCAATCACGCACTTCGAATGGCACGGGGGCGAGCCCACTTTGGCGGGGCTGGACTTTTTCCGCAGCATCGTTCGATGGCAGCGCGCCTATTGTCCTTCAGGGCACGTCTTCAGCAACGGCCTGCAGACCAACGGCTTGCTCCTGAACCAAGCCTGGATCCGGTTTTTACGGCAGGAAAATTTTTCCGTGGGACTGAGCCTGGACGGGCCGGCTGATCTGCATGACGCCTTCAGGAAGACGGCCGACGGCCGGCCCAGCCACGCCCGGGTCATGGAGGCTTTCCGGCTGTTGAAACAATCCGGGATTTTCTGCAATGTACTCTGCGTGCTCCATCTTAAAAACACGGCGGAACCGGACCGGGTTTACGATTTTTTCCGCGAAGCGGATGTGCGCTATCTTCAATTTCTGCCCTTTGTT
The DNA here is from genome assembly GCA_964454395.1 of uncultured bacterium. Classification (GTDB taxonomy): domain Bacteria; phylum Oederibacteriota; class JAAXVQ01; order JAAXVQ01; family JAUVAV01; genus CAVQBK01. The sequence goes on from CAYVTN010000048.1 coordinate 6,280, forward strand.
CCGGCTGCCGACGTCAACCGGGAAGCGCGGGCGGCGGCCGCTTCAGCTGAAGCCATGGGCGCGTTTCTATGCCGGGTTTTCGACCGCTGGATCAAGGCGGACGTGGGACGGATTGTGATCCAGACTTTTGACGAAGCCCTGCGGCCGGTCTACGGCGCGCCCCACGCCCTGTGCATCCACCGTGAAACCTGCGGCGATGTGGCCGTGCTGGAACACGAGGGAAGCTTTTACAGCTGCGACCATTTTGTGGACACTGCGCATTGCCTCGGCAACCTGCGGGAACAATCCCTGAGCTCTCTGGCTTCAGATCCCCGCCTGCTTCGTTTCGGACGGAACAAGCAGGACACCCTGCCTTGCGCCTGCCGGGAATGTGACGTGCTGGCCTTCTGCAACGGCGGCTGTCCCAAGGACCGCCGCGACACCAGCGCAAGGGGAGAAGGCGGTCTGAATTACCTTTGCGCAGCCTATCAAAAATTTTTCCGGCATGCCCGTCCTGGCTTGACCCGCTTGGCGGCGCACATGAAAGCCGGGAATGCTCTTAAAACGTTCAGCCATTAGCGCGGGCAGAACTCGATATCAATACCCAATCCACGGCGCAAGCTATTTAGTTCTTGTTGCGAAAAGGGTGTTTTTGATTTGTCCGGTCTCAGCGTAAGGGCGGGTTTGAAACCCTTACAAAAAGATTTCGGCTATCGGGCTTCGGCAGTTTGTGTCTACGGTTGAAAAATGACCTTTACGCAACAAGTGCTATTTAACAGCACGCCTTTGACGGGGGCTCAGATAGGACAGGGCTTTTTTATAATCTCTTCGGACCCAGGCATTGGCTTTGGTCGCTTGATAGCCGGTCAGTTCAAGCCGTGCCAGCGGTGTTCCTTCAAGTTGTTTCTTTTGGTCCGGGGCAGGCGCCGGACGATAACGATCTTCACTGAAGCGTTGGCTTCCCTTATGTAAAGCAGGCGTATCCAGGTAAACCTGAGCAGCGCATCCCATACCGTCAGCCTGCTTGATCAGATTGTCCAGTGATATTATCTTGGGATCGTACCAGACCCGGGTGACTTCGCGCTGATCGTAAAAACCGGCGTCGGTTTTAATCACGCCATCAATGCCGCCAACAGCCATTTCGCCGTTCCAAAAACACGGCATGGCCAGCACAACTTGAGCCGGACGGGGATTGCCGTAAGATAATGCCAATCCTTTAAGATAAGCCGGCACGGCAGTGTCCTGTTTTTCCAAGGCAGCAATCATTCGGCGGCTGAGAGCGCCAATTGTCCAAACCCGGTCCCGGCGAGGGATAATGTCCTTGCCTTGAGGATCAAGGAAACGGATAACCTGGTAATTCCAGGCAGGCTCTTTATAGGTTTTCCTAATACGCTCGTCATAGCCGCCGCGGTTATTGTAAATGAGCAGCGGCACAAATAAATCCTCAATAGCTTCCACTATTAGCTGTTGAGAGAGCACGTCGCGGCCGAAGCTTTGGCATCCGCTGCATCCCGGGACTTCCTGGAACAGTAAAAAGACGGGTCGATGTTCCTTTTTGGCGGTTGTCAACGCCTGCTCAAGGCTGGTGGTCCAATGCACACTGCCAAGGGCAGCCGGATTGTGATCAGCCAGGACAACCATGGGCATCATTAAGACGGCTAATATTATTTTAAAAAGAAAATTCATATCCCTCGCCTCTGATTAATGAATTGTAATTATACATCCATGTGTCGCTACAGCATGACATTCCTTACAAGTATGGGACCGGCGCTGAATAAGATGAATGGTCTTTCCCTGGGATATTCCCTATATTACCTTCCATGATTAATACGGACTTATTACCAACGGTTATCGCTTATCTGCGTCACAGCCGGAGCATCCTGTTCCTCACCGGCGCCGGCGTGTCCGCGGAATCAGGCCTGCCCACCTACCGCGGTATCGGAGGGCTTTACAACAGTGGGCTGACCAGCGAAGGCATACCTTTTGAAGTCGCCTTATCGGAAGAAATGCTGGCCCAACAGCCGCAAGTGACGTGGAAGGTCCTCATGGAGATCGAGAAGGCGGGACGGACGGCCACGTTCAACTGGGCGCATGCGGTCATCGCAGAAATGGAGCAGCACTTCCCGCGCCTTTGGGTTCTGACCCAGAATGTCGATGGCTTTCACAAGGCTGCCGGGTCCAGGAACGTCATTGATATGCACGGTGATATGCACCATCTGGCCTGCACACAATGCTCGTTTGTTCAAACCGTGAAGGATTACAGCGGCTTGCGGGAAATACCGCCCGGTTGCCCCCGGTGCGGAGCTGCCTTGCGGCCCCAGGTGGTTTTCTTTGGGGAAATGCCGGAGCGCGAAAAGGTCCGGAGGCTGGACGTGGAAGTGAAGCGTGGTTTTGATCTGGTGTTCACGGTGGGTACGACATGACTGGGGATGTGATGGCAATGGGGATCAACCAATAGCCGCAGCAACAGGCACCATGATGTCATGGTGGCTGCTGCCAATAGTGCCATTGGCCTTTAGTGCCATTTAAGGGAAGGGTTAAAAATCTAAAACCGGCTTCCAGACCCAAGCGTCCGGTTATTTTCCGGGCAGACAACTGCGCCTAAGCAATCCCATTTTTTTGGGCACTTGTCTTCATGCCTGAAATTCAACTAACTATTAGTGATCATACGAAGAAAAATAAGTAGATAGAGAAACTAATGATTAAATTTTATCCTTTTATTAAAAGGTTATTAGATTTTCCCCTCAATAAGATTAAAAATTCCCTTGATAAATTTTAATCAAAATGATAGTTTTTACGAAAATTAATTTGACCATTAAGACAGAAAATGTATTTTTATTAACTGTACATGAGGTTTTCTATTAATGCTGTTGCCTTGTATTATGTGCAAAAAAAGTCTCTCTTCCTCCGATTTAAATATCATCTCAGCTGACAAAAAAATCCTCAACAAAAAGTTCCAACAATTATATTCACTTCAAATAATTATGCTTATACGGTGCCATTATGAAACAGTGGCTTGAGTTTTATTTAAAAAATTCAAAAAAAATGTCTTCTGGTTTTGAAATTCCAGAAGTGTACGCTATACTTGAAGCAGTTCAGCTCAGATACATTCCCAGTATTACTTGAAAAGGAGACCATCGCATGCTGAAGTCCGGATTTTTCCTTCCTTTAAGACACCAAAAATTTAGGCATTTTTTGAGTATCATCACACTGATCATTACCCTCAGTTTTATTTTTCCCTATGTCACCTGGGCGTTTGAGTCGCCGGGCAGCATTGGTCTCCCAAAAGCAATCACCTATCACGGCAAGCCCATCACCATTCCCGAGAAATACGGCACCATCGAAGCAACCTTCCAAGGCTCCCATCAAACCGTCCTGTGCATCCAAGACCTCCACTGTCAATATGAAGTCCAGAAAAACATCAGCCACATCATCAGCCAACTTCATCAACAACATCATCTTAACTTAATCGGTGAAGAAGGCGGCGCAGGCCATCTGGATATGTCGGTGCTTAAAAAATTTCCTCTCCAGGACATCAAGGAAGGCGTGGCCGATTATTTTGTCAAGCAGGGCCGCCTGACCGGCGCGGAGCAGTTCACCAGCAACACCAAGGATAAGATCGATCTGGAAGGCGTGGAGAATAAAGCCCTTTATGATCAGAGTTATGCGGACATCCAGAGTTTCCTCAATGCCGAGACCCAGGGGCAATGCTATGACCTGCGCGATGCCCTGGAAGAATTGAAACCCACCCTCTACAATCCCGCGCTCTATGAATATGATAAAAAGCGCACGGCCTACCACAACGGCGAAATGGACCTGCTCAACTACGCGGTAAGCCTTAAAAAAGCCGCCCGGAAATACCGGGTGGACACCCAGGCCTTCCCGGCCTTGAACCAGTTCCTCAGCCTGCATCAGAATTATTTTTCCGGGGATCTTGATTCCAGCAGGCTCATGCAGGACATCAACCAGCTTGACAAGGATATCCGCGGCCAGCTCTACAACAACCCCAATCAGCAAAAACTGGATCAACTGACGGCGCGACTGGATATCATGGAAAAACTCCTGAACATTTCGGTCACCCAGGAGGAATTAAAAGAATTCCGCGCCCACCGCCAGTCGTACACGGTCAAGGCGTTCACTGACTTTATCAAAAGCCAGGACCGTTCGGCCGTGGAGTATTTTGATATGGACCTTTATTCCCTTGATGACAAACTGAAAAAAGTCGAAGACTTTTATAATTTGGCCGACCAGCGCAGCAAAGCCTTTGTGGACAACATGCTGGCCAAGATGAAGGAAAAAAATCAGTCCATAGCCCTGATGGTCAACGGCGGTTTTCATATTGAGAAAATCCTGCAGGAACTGAAAAAACGGGACGTGTCCTACGTGTCCATCAAGCCCAAGGTCACTAGGCAGGACATCGTCAACCCCTACTTTGATCTCTTGCAGGGCCAGAAAAGCCCCCTGGAGAGGCTGTTGGCCCAGAACCAGACCATCTTTGCCCCGCAGGTGCTGCCGGCAGAGCAAGCGCATATGCGCAAGATGGTGGAAAGCCTGACCGCTCCGGCGGCCAAGGCCGAGTTGCAGAATCTCATTGGGGATCAGCTCAAGCAAACCACAAAGTATTTAGATGAATTCAGTGATCTTCGCTTTGAATTGTTAAATGCGGTTACTGACCCGGAAACCGGACAACAGATCAACATTCCTGCAGGTGCAGTCGTGCTACAGGAAAGACGCGGCATGATGGTCGTGGTGGTTGATAAGGAACATGTCTTTAGAACTATCCTCCCGGCCAGTGTGGCTGTGGCCCTTGGAAACGGCATGCAGGCGGTAGTGTTGGCCAACAAGAACCACGATTTGGAAAAGGCTCTCGCGGCTGTACAACCGCGCGTTACTCTGTGGGCCCAGATCGGTGAGTTGTTCAGAAGTATTAATCTGCAGGCCATGGCCCGTAGCTTATGGCTGCCGATGGCCCAGAGGGCCAGACAAGCCTTCCAAGATCTGCAACAACAATTCACCGTTTCGTGGCAGGATCTGGGCAACAATTATTTAAACTGGAATCAGAACCGTGGACCAGCCACGACAGCCATACTGGCAAATCCCCTGGTCGTGACAGCCCTGATAATCACCACGCTACTTGTGGCCATTGCCATGCATCTGAACGCGACTCATACCGTCATCGCTGTGGCGGGCATAGGGATGCTTAATATTTTGCACCCGGCTTTGGATGAAAAACAACTCGCCGCTATGGATGCAGGGAAAAACCAAGTTGAAGCGTTTTTTACTAAAAGAATGAACTTAAGGAAGGCCCAAGAGCTCCACCAATTGCTCAATGTCCAGCTTGAGGGGCCGTATCACTGGACAACTTCCATTTCCAGCGGGAATAACACCATTGCCGGTTTATTGGAAATTCTTTCCAACGAGGAGGCAGTTGAAATATTACGACGCCAGACGGAGCATGAAGGTGTGTTGGAGTATATAAAAGCGGC
>CAYVTN010000049.1:0-11635 GCA_964454395.1 uncultured bacterium
TAGAATTGGATTCTGATGATGATGGTTCTGGTTCACAACCATCGACAAGTATGCCGTTAACTGGTTCGTTAAGCGGGGGCAGGGCATGGTTTAATGGGAAATTGAATACCCCTGGACCCAGAAAACTTGTGCCATTTGATAAAACGTTGGGAGCAGATGCAATTATTGATGGCGGTGAAGGAGGAGGGTACACTTGTGCCAAAGTAACGGTTAGTGACAGCGGCAAATTCCACTATGAACTGATCATCAATGGTATCCGGGAAGCTACTGAAATAATTCCCGTGGAAGCATATCCGAATACATTCAATGTGGTTGTTGAGGTCAGGCATGATACCATACATGATATCGTCTCTTTGAACAAGCAGGTTATCCTGGAGGCTTTTAGTGATATTGCGGGACTAATTCCTGCTTCCGGAAGTCTATCGGCAAGTCTTATCAGTATGAGTGATGGGGTGGCCACAATACCGAATGAAACTTATGATAAAGCCGGCACTATCTATATTAGAGCCCGCGATCTTGATCCAAATGATCCATATCCTGTGGCGTCCAGATTTTCCCCGCGTATTGATGTTAGTGCTTCAGCACCATCACACATCCTGATGTCCAGTGATCCCGACAATTTGGTTGAAGGCACCACTTATCAGGTGGAAGCCAACCACAACGTGCCCATTTATGCCCAAGTGGTGGATGTGAACAATAACTATGTCATCGATTCACCGGTCACCTTCGACCTTTCGGCCAATGGCGCGACTTCCAGTACCCTAAGCGTCACCCAGACCGCCACCAATTCCACCAACGGCACGGCGCAAACGATCTTTATGGCACGGGCGGAAAACCTGCAACATACCATTGTCGCCCATGCGGGCAGCGCCACAGGCACACTGACCATGAATGTGACGGTCACGGGCGAAGGCGGCGTCTATCCCAACCCCTTCAATCCTCTCCTGGGTCAGGTGGCGCACATTGATTACAAGCTGGATGAGCCGGCTGACGTGAAGATAGAAATCTATACCTTGTTGGGCAATCTGGTGTGGGCCAAATCCATCCCCTCCGATCAGCCTGGAGCCAAACGAGGCGTTAACTCAGTGAGTTGGTTGGGCAAAAACGACACTGGCGTTACCATCGCCAACGGCGGCTATATCGTGCTCGTCAAGGTTAATGGCAAGGAACGTAAACGTTTTAAATTGGGTGTTTATAAAGGGAATTAATGTTCCCGTGGCAGGAAACAGGCAAGTTTAGGATGGTGTAAAAACTATTAATCGTCAAGAAAGCAGGTGACCAACTGATGAAAAAAATGCTCTTGATGGTCTGTTTGGCAATGATGACATTAATTCCTTGGAGTTCACCGGCTGCAGCCGTCACCGGAGACAGCGGTCTGCCCGGGGAATATGAAAGTTATGATATAGGCGCCAGGGCGGCAGGTATGGCCGGCGCCATGGCCGGGTTGGCTGATGATGTGAGCGCCATTTTCTACAATCCGGCCGGTTTGGCCAATCAAAACCCCATCCAGATCGGGGTGCAGCATGTCATCCTTTTTGAAAACACCATGTTTGATTTCCTGGGATTCTCCATGCCCATCCGGGAGGTTGGCAATATCGGGGTGGGAATCATTGCCCTGACCTCCACCGGCTTTGATGTTCGTGATGAGAATTATAATGTGAGCAGCGATTTCTCCGATTCCATGATGCAAGGATCATTCTACCTTAGTTATGCCCGTGATCTGATGTCCAATATTTCCGCCGGTGCCAGCGTGAAAGTGGCGTATGACAACTTTTTCGGCCATACCGGCACCGGCGTGGGGATTGATGTAGGCGGCACCTATCGTCCTATTCCGGAAATACAAATCGGATTGTACCTTCAAAATGCCCTGACCCCCCAGGTTTTGGGTGATACCTATTTCGGCAAAGCCGTGCTCGGTATTGGCGGCTTGCTCTTCAACGACGATCTATTGCTGGATGCGGACGTCAGCAAATCCTTTGGCCCTCAATCCTCCATTAAATGGAAAGTCGGTGGGGAACTGAACGTTTATGAAGACATGGCTTTTGTCCGGGCCGGCTTGGATGATGAAATGCGCGTTTCTGCCGGCGTGGGGGCCAAATATATGAATATCACCCTTGATTATGCTGCGGGGATTGAACCTTTGGGGCTTTCCCACAAAATTTCCGCCGGTTATTCCTTTGGCGGCTTTGAAGTGACGGTCAGAGCCACTCCCAAAATATTTTCACCGGTGGGCATCAAAAAAACCACGACTTTTGCCCTTACGGCGGTGTCAAAATATCCAATTCGTGATTGGGAATTTAATGTCAAAGATCAGAACGGGGACATTGTCAAATCCTGGTCGGGTGAAGAAAATCCGCCGAACCAGATCGTCTGGACGGGGAAGGATGACCGCGGTCTGCCGGCCCCGGACGGCAATTTTGCAGCTCAATTGATCACCACTGACAGTAACGGCAAAGTGATCAAATCCAATATTGAAACAGTGAAAATACAGAGCGCTGTTCCCCTAGGCGGGGATACAGGGTTGTCTTTGGATTAAGCCTAGAGGTAGGGGCGGGTTGAAAACCCGCTCCTGCAGTGATGAATTTAACGGATGTTCCGGTTTTGCCGGATTGATGTATTGCCCAGGCTCGTTCCCGGAAAAGAAAATCATTAAAATTAAAAGGGGTATACCATGTCAAGTAAAGGCAAAGGTTTCTTTACTATCCTGGTAAGTATGGCGATCATTTCAATGATGCTGGTCCAGTCCGGTCATGCCGAGGATCAGGAACTGGCCAAGCAGGCCGAGGAAAGCTGGCAGCAACTGTTCGACAGCACCGTGGTAAACATTAAAAATGAAGGCCTGACCAAGGAGTGGAAAACGTTTGCCGACAAGTATAACCGCCTGCCTGAAGCGGCCAGGGCGGCTTACATGGTGGGCGAGACCCTTTATCAACAAGGTTTTTACAACAAAGCCAAAAGTGCCTTTGAGGAATTCGGAAAAAAGTATCCCCATAAACTCTTTTCCGATTCCGCTTATTACCGCATAGGCGAATGTTTTTATAATCGGAAAGAGTATAAAACAGCCATTGCCAAATGGGATGAGCTGCTTCGGAGATATTCGGGGACGTTTTACCGTGCGGAAGCCCTCTATGGTCAGATTTTAAGTTACATTGCCCTGAAGAAATGGCGTGAAGCCTCCGCCAAGATCGGTGAATTGACGGACCGCTATCCCTATTACCGCAAAGAGAAAAAAGTAAAAATGCCCCTGGGCTTGGTGTACTACCACAATAAACAGTATGCCCAGGCGTTGCAATATTTTCAGAGCATTGACGGCGCCATGGCCACCTATTATGTGGGGCAATGTCTGGACAAACTGAACCGTTTTCTGCCGGCTGCGGCAAGCTATAAAAAAGTGGTGGAAAATTTTCCGGATTCCATTTACGCGCTTGATGCCGCGTTTAACAAGGCGGATTCCTATTACAAAGGCGAGAATTATCCCGTGGCGGTCACGGAATTTAAAACCTTTCTGAAGAAATATCCCCAATCCAAATATAACAATTATGCGCACTACAAACTGGGTGTTTCGGAAATGCGCCAGGAAGACTATAAAAAAGCCATGGTTGACTTTGATAAGCTTCTTGCGGCGGGCGGACAGGACAGCGATATTATAGCCAACGCCCTTTATTTGAAAGGCGAGTGCCTCCGGAATTTGAAACAATACGAAAAGGCCATTGCGGTTTATACCAAAGTTGGGAAGCAATATCCCAACACCTATGTAGCCGGCAGCGCCAAATTCAAATCCGGATGGGTAATGCTGCGCACGGATCATTCCAAACAAGCCTTGCAGACCTTCAGGCAGTTTTTATCCACTTATCCGGTGCATGAAGATGTTCAGTTGGCCACTTATTTGCTGGCCAACAGTTACTTCAAGCAGGAAATTTATGTACAAGCCATTCCCATTTATCAAAACATTTTGATGAAATACAAATATTCCGACGTATCCGACGCCGCCCTGGCGGCTTTGGAAATGGCCTACTATATTCCCAAACAATACGAACAATTGATTTCCACCACTCATTACATTTTGAAAGTGTTGGCAGCCAACTTCCCGCCCTCCAAGAGCATCTGGCGGTCACTTTCTTATTTCTACCTGGCCGAAGCCTATTATCATATGGGCATGTTTTCCCAAGCCGCCGACCAGTACAAAAAAATCACCGATAATTTTTCCGATTCTCCGGTGCTCAACTGGGCCAGGCTCGGCCTGAGCTATAGCTATTTTGAATTGGGGAAGTATGACAAAGCCAAACGTACCGCCAAGGACTTGGCGGAAGCCGAAGATGTGGACCCCAAATTGGTAACCTATGCGACGTTAATGCAGGCCCACAGTCTCTTTAACAACCGGAAATACGAAGATGCCATTGTTAAATATGAGGATTTTGCCCGCAACAATCCCAAAATGAAAGAAGCCGGCGATGCTTATTTTTATGCCGGCCAGGCTTATTATCAATTGGAATATTATGCCAATGCCATTGACGCCTGGAACAAGGTTGTGACTTACTACAAGAAAAGCGAGAAGGCGCCGGAAGCGGCCTACAAAATGGCCGACACCTTCTTTAAAGCCCAGCAGTATGACAAAGCCATTGCGGCCTACCAGATGCTCAAACAATGGCCGGAGGAAGACAACCCCTACCACAAGGACATCCAGCTGCACGTGGCCCAGTGTTATTATAATGCCAAGCAGGATGACATGGCCATTGCAGCGTACAAGAAATTCATTAATGAATACCCCGAGGATCCCAAGGTCAAGGACGCCATTGAAGGCATTCAATTGAGCTACTACCGTAAGGGGGCCAGTGCCGACGCGGTGCCCCAGCTCATGGAATTTGTGACCAAGTTTCCCAACAGCCGCCTGGCTATTGACGCCCTTTATCGTGTCGGAGAAATTTATTATCAGGAGAAAAATTTGAAGCAGTGCGTTGCTGCTTTCCAACAGCTGATTGCCGATTATCCGGAAAGCTCGCTGTTGCCCAATGCCCAGTATTATATCGCCATCTGTGACGATGCCGCCGGTGACAAAGACAAGGCACTGAGAAGTTATCGGGCTTTTATCCGTAATTTTCCGGACCACGAATTGGTGGTGGACGTACGCTTCCGGCTGGCTACAGGTTATTTCAACAAGGAAGAGTATGATAAGGCCATTGAAGTTTATCAGGAAATCGTGGATCTCCACGCCAAAAGCGATTACGCGCCCAATGCCTTGTATAATATCGCCTTGTGCTATAAAAAAATGAAAAAATGGCGCCAGGCCATTGAAGAGTATACCGAGTTTTATAAAAAGTTTCCCGATGATTCCAAGGCCAAGGATGCCCTGCTGCAAATCGCCAATACCTACCGCGATGAAAAACGCTATCCCTCAGCCATTAAAATTTACCGGGAAATGGTGGGTAAAAAGGATTTTGCCGATCAGAAAAACGAGATCCTTTACTCCATTGCCGATGCTTATATGAACATGGAAGATAAAAAAAATGCGGCCAAGGCGCTGGAGGATGTACGCAAGATCAGACCGGTCAATAATATTTACCGGTTGACAGGATTGGCCAAACTTGGCAGCCTGTATGAAGAATTGGAGAAATGGGGACCGGCTTATGATGTTTATCAGGATTTGGCCGGTTCGGGAGCCCAACCCCAATGGAAACAAGCGGCCAAAGCCAGAATGGCGGTGATCAGAGCCGAGCATGCCTCCGAAGTGAACAGCTTTATGAAAAATAAAGCATCCAAATCTTCAGTGTCTGCTCGAAAGACCAAACCATCAGCGACCAAAAAAAGAAGCAGTAAAAAAACAACCCATAAAAAGTCAAAAAAGAAATAAAAAGCAAGGGGGCAACACACATGGATCTCGGAAATCTCGATTTTGTGGAAATTTTTAAAAGCTCGTTTACCCTGATGATTCTTTCGGTATGTTCCATTTTGGCCGTGTCCTTTATGGTCGAAAGGTTTCTTTTTTACCGGCGGGCACGGGTGGATTCTACACGCTTTTTGTCGCGAATTAAAATGTCTCTGGAAAATGAAAACTACCAGGAAGCGATCTCCACTTGTGAACGCGACCGCAGCGGCGTGGCGGCTGTGCTTCGTGTCGGCCTGCTTAACCGGGATCTGGATTATCATCAATTGGATGAGTTGATGACCGCTACCAGGGAAGAAGAACACGTTAAGCTGGAACGCTACTTGGGTGTTCTTGGCACTCTGGGCAGCTCTTCACCTTTTATCGGACTGTTCGGAACCGTCGTCGGCATCATCAAAGCGTTTCATGATTTGGCGGCTTCAGGATCGGGCGGTCCCACGGTGGTGGCGGCAGGTATCGCCGAAGCTCTGGTGGCGACGGCTGCCGGGTTGGCGGTGGCTATTCCATGCGTGGTGGTGTTTAACTACTTCATGCGTAAAGTCAAGACCATGAATACGGAAATGGAAGCAGTGCAAAAAAGGTTTTTAACCATTTTGAAAAACAAAAGCGAAGCACAAGCCGCCAAACGCAAGGCGGTATAAATTGCAGAGACAAGGCAATGCCTTGTCTCTGCAACTGCAACCGTGAATGAGGAGGCGGTCCACTATGGGTATGGGCGGCGGCGCCGGAAAAGACGCCATTTCGGAAATCAATGTTACACCCCTGGTTGATGTGTGTCTGGTGCTGGTGATCATCTTCATGGTGACGGCGCCTTTGACCATGCAGGCCGGGATTATTGTGGGCAGCAGTAAAGTGAATGCCGCCGAAGGAAAAGTATCCAAAAATGAGTCGGTGGCTCTAAGATTGACCAAGGATAATATTTACCTCAATAACAAGGCCGTTACCCTGGAATCCTTGCCGGCGCTCATGACAGCCAAATTGAAGGTTAATAAAAGTAAAGTGGTCACCATCAGCGCCGATGATGACGTTCACCACGGCCTGGTGGTGGACGTGCTGGATATTTCCAAACAGAGCGGGGCGGAAGGGTTGTCCATTATGAGAAAACCCCATTTGGGAAAATTGAACAAAAAAAAGCATAGACGACACAGAGGCTAGGCAGGGAAAAATATTCTGGAACCAGGGAGGATTAGTGCCCGGGCTCCGGGGAGGAAAATCAAATGGGTGCAGCTGGAAATAATGAAGACGCCATATCCGATATCAATGTCACGCCTTTGGTGGATGTATGTCTGGTGCTGGTGATCATCTTTATGGTCACGGCGCCCCTTTTTAGTCAGCCGGTGATGGAGGTGGATTTGCCCAAGGCCATTACGGACGAAGGCGAATCAGCCGAAAACATCACCATTACCATTGATCCTGATGAAAAAATGGCAGTCAATTCCAAAGAAGTTACCATGGATGAGCTAAAGGCGGAACTGAAGCTCAAACTCCAGCAAAGTTCCGATAAATATGTTATTATCCGGGCTGATAAGCTGACTAATCATGGGATTGTGGTCAAGGTTCTTGATATGGCAAAAGAATTAGGCGCAAAAAAGCTGGTGTTCGCCACAGAACATAAAAAGTAAGGAAGCCAATCATGAGTTTCAGAATCATTATCGAGGAAGAAAGAAAATTTGCCGGCGATTTTGATCCCCCCGGCCTGATTAAAGGCAGTCTGGCATCGCTTATATTGCACGGCTCAATATTGTTTCTGGTGGCCTTCTTTACCCATCAACAGGCCCAAAATGAGCTGAAACTGACGGAAATTACCATGGTGGAACAGATTATTCCCATTCCCGAAGAAAAGGCGCCGCCTCCGCCGCCAATTCCCATGCCCAAGGAAAAAACCAATGTCTGGGATTTTTTAAAGCAAGCCATTCCCTTGAAAAAGGCTCCTGAATTGGCTTCCAAACTGCCTATGGAATTGCCCAAAAAAGCGGACGTGCCCAAACTTTCGTCCATGCCGGAAGCGTTGAAACTGGGCTCCAAAAAAAATCTGGACAAACCTTCCATGGCCAATGAGCCTCTGGACTTGGTGGGTAAAAAAGCGGTCCGGGCGCCGGCAGGAATGAACGTCAATCCCCTGCAAATGAACAGAAAAAAGACCTCCTTGGCTCAGACCGCCCATCTGCCCAAGGGCATATCTTTGGGGAGAAAGAGTTCCTTCTCCTCGAGCATGCAGGCGCCGGTGCTTAACACGCAACGGTTTGCCAAACGGGCCAATTTGCAGGCGCGTGGCGGTTCGCTCATGGATATGCCGGCCATTAAGAAAAAGAAGGTTGAAAAAAAGGTTGACCTCTCCGGGGCCGGCTTGAACATGAAGCGGAATCAAAATACTTTTCAGGTCTTCGGTGAAATTGCCAATAGAAAAAGGCTGAAAATGTTCATGCCGCGTTACCCCCGTTGGGCGGAAGAACAGGGGATCGAATGCACAGTGAGCGTTCATTTGTTTGTGCTGCCCAATGGAAATGTGAAAAATAATCTTTATGTGGAGCAGGGATCAGGATACGGTGAGATTGACAATCTTGCCATGGAAGCATTGAAAAGGTTCAAATTTGCACCTCTTATGCCCAGTGAGCGCCAGGTGGAACAAGAGGGAACTATTGTATTCTATTTCAGACTTTCGAGGTGAGATAATGGTCAAACGTTTTTCAGTGATACTTGTGGCAGCCGTAGTGGCCTTGGCGGTCCTTTTGCCATGGGTAAGTAACGCAGCCGATGAATTGGCGGGTCCGCCTGAGAAAAAGAAACAGGAAGAGTCGTCCAAGGAAGTGGTGGTAAAGGGTAAACTGCGCCTGAAGGTCAAGGCGGAAAAGCCCGATCCTGATCTCAAATTTGATGTGGATGAGATTGCCGTAGACTACGTCAAAACCGAAAACAGCGTTCTTGATTTGGCGCCGACCTCTTTGGACCAGCCGGCTGTTACGGTGCCTGATACGCTCAACAGCGAGCAAGCAGCGGCGCCTTATATTAAATTATTTAAAACCGCGCCCTTTTTAACCCTTAATCCCAAATATAAGAGCCATGTGGCCATTGCCAAGTGGCGGCTTAGAATCACCGATGGGTTTGGCAATGTGTTTAAGGATTATTCCGGCAATGGCAGCCTGCCGCAACAAATTGTATGGGACGGCCTTAATAATAACCGGAACAAGATGATTGATGTGGGGACGTCCTATTCCTATATTTTTTCCATTATCGATGTGGCTTCCAATCCCACCAGCCAGATGGGCAAACCCATTGTGCTGGAATCCTTGATGTATGAAAAAAATAATGAAATCCTGGCCAGTGTGGTCTATGATGGCATTTTTAAGAAAAAAAGCAGACGCACCGCCGTCAGCAAAAAAGGCGAACTTTACTTGAAGGAAATTTCCGACCTCCTGATGGGGTATCGAAAATTTCCCTTGCTTATCGAAAGCTACGGCAAAGATATAGACGACGCCAGTTATAAAGGTGAAATTGTTCAGAAACAATTGGCTAAAAACTTGACAATGCCCACCGATCAGTTTAAAGTAATGCCCAAGAAATCGCGTTTGGAAAAAATAGTTTTCAGAATTAGAAAATAAAGCAACCACAATAAACAGACCTTCGGGGCGGGGTGCAATTCCCCACCGGCGGTGACAGTCCGCGACTCTTCTCACTGATTGAGGAGACTGATTCGGTGAAATTCCGAAACCGACCGTTAAAGTCGGGATGAGAGAAGGCGAATGACAATGTCATGTTGTATGCAAACACCCCGAAGGCAACCTTTGGGGTGTTTTTTTATGTGGACTGAAAAAGATAAAAATTATATGGCCCTGGCCGTAAACCTGGCTTCGCGGGCTGAGGGTCAAACCTGGCCCAATCCCATGGTAGGGGCCGTGATTGTCAAATCAGGAAAAATAATAGGGCAGGGATGGCACCAGCGCTGGGGCGGACCACATGCCGAAATTCATGCCTTGCGTGAAGCCGGGACAAGCGCCAAGGGGGCCACTCTTTACGTAACTCTGGAACCCTGTAGTCATTATGGCAAGACGCCCCCTTGTGCTGAGGCCGTCATTACCGCCGGCATTCGCACCGTGGTGGTGGCGATGAAAGATCCCAATCCCAAGGTGGCTGGTCAGGGGTTGGGAAAATTGCGCCGCGCCGGGCTGGACGTGCGCCATGGATTGATGAGGCAGGAAGCCCGTCAATTGAACCGGGTTTTCATTAAAAATATGACCACCGGCCTGCCTTATGTCATCAGCAAAGCTGCCATGACCCTGGATGGTAAAATTGCCGCGGCTGACGGATGTTCCCAATGGATAACCGGCTTGCCGGCGCGGCGGTTGACCCATCATTACCGGGAATTATGCCAAGCCGTGATGGTGGGTGCCGGCACGGCCCTGCTGGACGATCCCCTGCTGACCGTACGGCACCATAAACCAAGAAAGAACCGTCAACCTTTGCGGGTGGTTATTGAAGGCCGCCGGGCTCTTGCTGGTGATGCCAGACTGGTAAAGACGGCGGCTGCCAGCCCTTTGGTGATCATTACATCAAGGAAAATCCACAATCACCCTTTGGTCCATCAGCCACAGGTGACGCTCTGGTCCTGCCCGGGAACGCGCCGGCAGGTAGATTTAAAAGCCGCCCTGCATCGTTTGTATGAGCACGGCATTTGCTGTGTGCTGTTGGAAGGGGGGGCGCGCTTGCAAGCCGCGTTTTTGGGACTGCAAAAGGCCGGAGATGAAAATCTGGTGGATGAGCTGCTTTGGTTTATGGCCCCGAAAATCATGGGCGGGGTCAAGGCTTTGAGTGTGGTGGCAGGAGAAGGCGCTGCATCCCCGCAAAATGCAGTGGCAGTGTCCGTCAATGCCATTACCCCTGTGGGCAAGGATTGGTTGATACAAGGACGGGTTGGAAGGTGATCCCATGTTTACCGGCTTGATCAAAGCACTGGGTATGGTAAAAAAAATTGAGCACCAAGGCAATTTAAGCATCATCACCATTGCCAGTGAACTTTTGGATAAGGAAAAAGTCGCCATTGGCGAGTCCATGGCCGTCAATGGTTTGTGCCTGACGATTACGGCGGTAAACGGGAAAACTTTTACGGTCCAGGCCGTATTTGAAACCTTGGACCGTTCCACGGTTGGTCAATGGCAAGCGGGAAAAAAGGTGAACCTGGAACGGCCGCTGACCTTGGCCGGCTTTTTGGACGGGCATTTGGTCACTGGTCATGTCGATAGCCTGGCAAAAGTCGAACACCTGGAATCCAAAGGAGAAGCCTATCGCATCGTGCTGAGTGCGCCTCAGGCACTGAACAAGTATATCGCGGAAAAGGGCTCGGTAGCTCTTGACGGTATCAGCCTTACCGTGGCTGAGCGGGTTGGACCGCGGCAATTCGCGGTTGCCGTGATTCCCCATACTTATCACCATACTACGGCATATGAGTGGCGGCCCGGGCATTCGGTCCATCTTGAAGTGGATATCCTGGCCAGGTATTTGGAGCAGTTGCAGACAGATAAGGCAGGGCAGGGATTAAGCAAGGCGTTGCTCAACAGGTATGGTTATTAAATTATTTGTAGGTAACTCAACTTTGCTAAAGTTGAGTAGGTAATATAGCACGGCTGTAGATTAAAGAAAGTGAGCACCAAAAATCATGGATAAAAAAGAATACGCTGTCAAGGATAATCAGAAAGGAAAGATGTTTGTTATGGTTGATGACGCTGACCTAGAAAATGAAGGCGAATTACTGATGGCCGC
>CAYVTN010000050.1:0-11444 GCA_964454395.1 uncultured bacterium
CATTGCTGCACAGAAATTTATAATTCTTTTCTCAAGTACTTCATTGGGGTATAAAATTTCGGTTCCCAACACACAAGTTTTAACTGCAAATTCAATTGATGTCCAAGAAACATACGTTACCGTTTGCAACCGTTCTTGCTCTTCAGTTGATAATTTATCTAAAATAGTTTTCCAAGCATCTTGTCCTTTTGCTTTTAATAAATTCCTTAAATAAACTGAACCCGCTCCTTTGATATCACCCATAATGATCTCCTTAGAAAAAATTCTTTAAATCAGTTATCGGTTAAATTCACAAAATTGCAACATTATCATCAATGAAAGTGAATGGGCTTGCATGCTTACCTTATTTTCGAACTCAAGTGCCGGGCACCATCACCCCCATTTTTGCAGGGTTTTAATCTTTTCCTTGGCCTTCTTAATATTATCCTTGGCGCCGGGATAAGTTGGGTCCAGGGTGAGTACATCCTGCCAGTTGGCAATGGCCTGTTTATATTCCGCCTGGGTGTACTGCCCAATACCTTTGATGTAGAGTTCCTTGGCTTTGGCATTAAAGGTTTTTTCCTGCTTATGCAACATGCTCAATGCCTGAGGATGCCTGGGGGACAAGGCCAGCACCTGGTGCAAATGACCGGCCGCGCGGATTAAGTCACCGCCGGCCAGATAATCGCCGGCTGCTTTCAACAGTTCATTTACTTTGGCTTCCAACAAGTTCAGCGCCTGTTTTAATATCTTCCGGGTTTGCTGATGATGAGGCGCTATTTTCAACACCCGATCCCATTGCTTAATGGCTTCCCGGTAGGCGCCCCGTTCAAAAGCCTTTAACCCTGCCAGATAATATTCCCGGATTCTTGGATCTTTGAAACTTTTACTGGTCTTGGTCATTTGGGCCCTGGTTTTTTTCAGCATCTTTTTGGCTTCTTTATGATCCTTGTCAATGGTGAGCACGGCCTGGCAGGCCAGCAAGGCATCGGCCCAGCGCATTTCCTTGTAGGCTTTTCTGGCAACCGCCAGCTCTTTGGCAATGGTTTGCCGGTTAAAGGTGCCCCGGACAGTGGCCAATCCCTTGACTGCTTTGGAATTGTTTTCATCAATCAGCAGGATCCGCTGGTATTCCTCAATGGCATCCTGGTACTGGTGCTGTTTGGCAAAACGGGCGGCTTTTTTCAGACGATGCGCCACTTCCTGTTGCTGTTCCTGTTGGCGCAGGCCCCGGGTGGCCTCCTTGACGCCCGAGGACGCGACAGGATCAGTGGGCATGAAGGTGAGCACTTTTTGGAAGGCATCAATGGCCTGGGCATAAGCCTTATCAGCCAGGCCGCGTTGTCCTTTTTTTCGCGCCTTGATGATGAGATCTTTTTTCTCATTGGCCAGGGCCCTGCCGCCGCCAAAGAACATGGTCAAAATGGCACGGTGGCCATAGCCCAAATCACCTTGGGGAATAAGGGCGTAGTCAAGTTGATAGCCCTGGATATTGAACCCCAGGCCTGCGCGTAGGCCCGAGAGTTGATCAAGACCTTCATTTTCAGGATGCCAGGTATAACCGGCTCGGAGGGCAAATAAATTATGATACCAATATTCCACCCCTAGGCTGTAGGTAAACCAGCCCGGCAAAGTCCTGCTTATATCCGCAGTTATATTGAAACTATCCTGGAAAAAATGCAAGGCCCCGCCCACCCGGGCGGTTAAAGGCAGGGGATAGCCGGCCACAGGCAATCCGGCATGAAGCAGCGAGGCGCCCAGGGACCACCAAGTGTCTTCAGGTTTGTAAAGCACGCCGAGATCAGCATAGCCGGTGGAGTAAGTCACATCATCCAATTGCTCCCGCGCCAGGCTAAGACCAGCGCCTAGCGCCAGGCCGGGTTGCAGGGGATAGGCAAACGCCAGGCCCGTCATGAGACTATAAGGCCGAAAGCCCTGGCCCACTAAAAGCCCGTCTTCGTCGCGCCGCAATTGAATATCGGAATTCAAATAGGTGGCCTGAAAGCCCAGCATGCCGTTCCAGAGGGGGTAGCAGGCGGTTAAAAATTCCTGGCGCAGGTTCACCAGCCATTGGTTGTGCATAAACGCCACCTCGGCGCCGCTCAACAGCCCCAGGCCCGCTGGGTTCCAGGACAGGGTGCTCACATCATCAGCCAGACCGGTAAACGCCTCGCCCATGGCCACAGGGCGCGGCCCCATGGGCAGCTCCAGAAAGGCCATGGCCTGTTGGGCTGCCGGCCGGTCGCCGGCATGCGCCATCCAAGGCCAGCAGCAAAGCATCATCATGAGCAACAGTTGTTTTCGTTTCATTTGATCACCGTCAAGCGGCCCGCCGGAAAGCGCTGCACATTGTTGTTCTGATCACGGGCCGTGATCACATAAAGATATACGCCCGGCGCCACGCCCGACACCTGCCAGACACGGCTGTTATAAGTGTTGCCCTGGCCCGAGCCTTCCCAATCCCAAACCAGACGGCCGCTTTGGTTGTAAACCCGGATAAGGACCGTGCTGTCCTGGTCAAGCCAGTAGAGGAAGCTCAATTGATCCTGGCGGCAGGGGTTGGGATAGCTGATGGCCTCGTTTTGACTGATCAGCGCCTCCAGCGTGAAATCGGCCCGCGCGCCCGGAGATACATCGGCAAGGGTCTGGCGCTTAAGGCCCGTGGCCGAGGCTTTGACATCGTACGATCCGGACACGAGGCCCGAGAGGATAAAGTCACCATTCTGGTCCGCGCTGACCTGCTGCAACAGTTGGGAAGAGCCGTGGCTGAAAAGTTTGATCTGGGCATGGGCCACGACGCGATTGCCCTTGCTTTTGACATGGCCGGCAATGGTCGACTTCTGAACGAGGACCACGTTTTGGTTGTAGGTGGAGCCGCCCAGCGTGGCGAAGGTTTTGGCGGTGCCCAGGGCATAGTCTTCATCACTGGCGAGGATGGTGTAAAAACCGGAATTAAGCCCGCTGACCGTATAGTTGCCATTCTGGTCGGTCATGGTGTAATGCAAGGGCAGAGGATTGTTGGTCTGGGCAAGGGCTACGAAGGCCAGGGACACGGGCGCACCCAACTGGTCTTTGACCGTGCCTTTGACCGTGCCGCCCAGGCGCATGACGAATTCTTTGTATAAGGTCTGGGGTGCGGCTGCAACCGTGACCGCCGGATCAGGTTCGACCGCCACATTGGAGCCAAGCATGGCGGTGAACATGGCCTGACAGGCATATTGACCGGCTGGAAGCATTAAATTGTAATTACCCCATGGATCAGCCGTGGTGTAGGCGGTCATGCTGCTGTTCCAGAACACCACCCAGCTGTTGGTCATGCGGTTGCCGTACTCATCGCGCACGGTGCCGAAAACCTTGGCGCCGTTGTCGGCGAGATTGAAATTCTGTTGCACGGCCTGTCCCGGCGTGGACATTACGGTCCGGCTTTGGGCGCCGGCGCCGCCGGCTTCATCCACGGGCGGCAACACCACGACCGTGTAATTGCCCGACTCCAACCCTTCCAGACGGTAATAGCCCCCGAAGTCAGTGAAGGTTTGTTTGGCAAAAAAAGGCATGGAAGCCAAAAGGCCTCCGGGCTTGACGGCCAGCAATTGCATGCCCACGGCCGAGTTGCCGTTGGCAGCAAGCACGATACCTTCAATGACACCGCCGGCCTGCAAGGTGACATTGGCATAGTCCGACTGTCCGGCAGTCTGGTGGAACTTTCCGTAATAGGATTGATAATTGCCCTCGTTGCCGGGGATGATAATTTGCAGATAATCATCCTTCGGAAGGGACTGCAGTTGGTAAAGGCCGTTATTGTCCTGGAAATCGTTGCCCAGGCCTATATTGGCGTTGAACGCCACGGCCATGCCCGTGGTGACGGGCTGATTGTTCTCATTCATCACATAGCCGTAGCGCATGCCTCCTGTGGGCAGCTTGATGATCTGCTGTTTGGTTTGGTTTTCCGCCACGGTCAGGCCTTTAACCACGGCCTGGGCATTGATGGTGTTGCCTGAGGGCGGCTGTACGGCCAGAGTATAACTCTGGTAAGGCGACAACCCGTCCACCTGAAAGTAGCCCACGCCGTTGGAATAAATTTCCCGAAAAAGATCTTCAAAGGGATATTGCAAATCAAGGGAGACGCGGATTTCGGCATTACTGACCGGCTGGTTGAGGTGATCCAAAATAAAACCGGCCAATTTGCCGCCGGCCTGCAGGGTTACATTGCGCGTGACCATGACAGCAGACTGAATTTGAATGCCGCTGATCTGGGCACTCTGTAGATTTTGGCCTTGCTGAGGAACTATGGAGAGGGCATACTCGGCCAGGTCCACGCCGCTTAAGGTATAATTGCCGCTGCCGTCGGTAACCGTGTCTTTACGGTTATTGCTGTTGCCGTTGGCCGGAAAAACGGTCACTTGGGCGTTGACCACCGGTTGCCCGAGATAATCATCAACCTGACCCTGCAGGCTGCCGCCGGCCATGAGGGCAAAATCAATCATGTTCGTGGTGCCTTTATCCGTGACGTCGACATTGAAACGATAGCCGTCGGCATAGCCGGCTGGAGCGGACACCGTTACATTTTGCGGTTCCGGATAGAGGTGCAGGAATTGATAAAAGCCGCTGCCGTCGGTGGTGGTGGCGCGGCGAAATTGGTATTCGTCATCGGTCGACAACTGAACATTGACGGTGACGCCGGTCACGGGCAAGCTGCCGCCTTCGTATCGGACATGGCCGGAAATAGCGCCACCGCTTAATAAGGTGAAATTTTCTCCAGTGTAGGTGTGTTGGTCAAGAACGGTAAGCACAAGACTTTTGCTGGGGGCATGGGCATTGTCCTCGGCGCGCAGCCGGATCAGTCCTGGCGGCTGCTTTAATTGGTAGGAACCGTCGCTTTGGGTATAAAGTTGGGTCCAGGAGGTATGGGTGGGATCATTCTCGGCGGTGATGGTCACGCCTTGGAGAGGAAGGCCGCTGTCATGATCGAAAACATAACCCGAGATGGGGGAGCCCACATAAAGCCGGGCGTCATAATTGTTGCTTTGATTGTCCTGCCAGATCACTTCGCTGTCGCGAAAGGGCGCATAGCCCGGCTGGTTGACCAGGATATAATGATAACCGCCGCTCAGGATTAAATTGCTTAGATAAAAATAGCCCGAGCTGTCGGTTACCGTGGAGTTGCCCCAGGCGTCAACTTCCACGTAGGCATTGGCGCAGGGCGTGTTATGGGTGGCGTCGATCACATGACCTGTTACCTGGAAAAGGGCCCGGCCCGGGTGGGGAAAAACGAGCAGCAGGAGTAAAAGACCAAGTCCAAGACGTCTGAGAAAAAAAGTGTTCATGCATCCATCCGATATTAGCCCGGACCAATTGGTCCAAACCGGCATCTGCCCGGGTTGAAGTTGACGGCGGTCCAAAACAACCGGCCACGGTGTCAAGAGTATCGGCTTGAGACGGAGGTTGATTAACTCTTGAGGCCGGCAGGCACTTCAAATAGAGTTGAAGCCCGGGCCGGGCCCGGCCGTTACTAAATCCAGGCGTCATGCCCACGATTTCTCACCGAGGAGGGAAGAGGCACATGAGCAAAGCGGCAAGAATGACGATCTTGATTCTGATGGCAGCAGGCATGACGGGGCTGAGCTGGGCGGAAGAAGCGGCTGCTCCCGCAGCACAAGCATCAAATCAGTCCCTGAATCAGATGCTGGCTGAAGCCAACCAGGACTATGATCAACGCGGCCAGGAAGGCATGCTGGCCAAGGCGGTGACGCTTTACCAGGCCATCCGCAAAGATGATCCCCAAAACTATGAAGCCGGTTGGCGTTTGTCCAGGGCCTTGTTCCGGCTGGCCAATAAAACCAAGGATGACCAGCAGGCCTTGCGCTATTTGGCAGAAGGTGAAAATATCGGTAAAAACCTGAGCGAAACCTATCCCCAAGGCCGGGACGGATTGTATTGGTATGGCGTGTGCATGGGCCGGGCAGCCGAGCGGCGGGGCATCATGAACAGTTTGTTTGCCGTCGGCCCAATGCATGACATTATGGAAAAAATATTAAAACTCAATCCTCATGATGCCTTTGCCCATCACTTTTTGGGCATCCTTTACCGCAAAGCGCCGGGCTGGCCGCTGTCTTTGGGGGATAAAAACAAATCCTTGGAAGAAGCCCAGGCTGCCGCCATGTCCGAGCCGGGCAGCACGGTCATTCTGCTGGATTTGGGCCGGACTTATCTTGACTTGGGTAAAAAAGAAGAAGCCAAAAAATTGTTTCAGCAGATTCTGGAAATGCCCGGGTTGCCCGATATGCAACCGGAAACAGCCGAGGACAAAGAGGACGCCAAAGCGTTGCTGGAAAACTTGAAATAACCTTTGGCGGGCTAAAGCAGCCAACCGGATGGGCTCGATGCCGGTCAACGCTTGTAAGGGTTGTTAATACCCGAATTAAGGGAACAGACGCTCCTGTTTTTTTGTAGCATGGTGTCCTTTGCCCGTGCAGGGGCACGGTAAAGATATTATGTAAAAGGGCCATTTTAGCGGTGCATCACGCGTATGTCTTGTTGCCACAGATTCCAAGCAATAATTCAGCAAAAAAAGGAACTACTCAGGTCATTTCGAACATATTGAGCGTAAATAGCGCACCTTGGGCTAAGGTACGCTTCCGGCTGGGCCAGTTTGGATACGCAAGAGATCTGAGTAATTACAAAAAAAAATGAAATAAAATTCCAGGAAACCGGTCTAATAATATAAACCTTGCCAAAGGAAATCCGGTCCTGTGGAAAAATTATTGATCGTTGATGATGAAGCCTCCCTGCTGAGTGCCTTGCAGGTAGCCTTGGAGGATGATTTTGAAATCCAACTGGCCCAAAGCGTGCAGGAAGCTTTGGGCTTGGTGGAAACCTTTGCACCTGACATTATTCTCACCGATTTTAAAATGCAGGGGCAAAATGGCTTGGTATTGCTTCAGGCCTTGGCCCGCC
Organism: uncultured bacterium; assembly: GCA_964454395.1. GTDB lineage: Bacteria > Oederibacteriota > JAAXVQ01 > JAAXVQ01 > JAUVAV01 > CAVQBK01. Next base: position 6,934 of record CAYVTN010000050.1, read on the forward strand.
ACCCCCGGCCTATCCGAAAATATCTTTATTCCGCCTGCCTGTCCGACGGGGAAAAACGTCAAGCCATGGCCTTGGGCGTGACGGCATGCATTGCCAAACCCTTTAATGTTAAGGATCTGTGCAGGCTGCTCCGGGAAAAACCAGAGGACGTATAAGGGAAATTGACTTGCCTTGGGATTCATGATAGGGTTTTAAAAATTCAACCCATGAATCAAGCAAGGAGTGTTCCAATGGTTATTCCTGATTTTATGATCCGCCAACTGGCCCGGGACAAGGGCATGATTGAACCCTGTGCGGAGCCCACCTCGGGCGGCATTGTGTCCTACGGGATTTCGTCCTATGGCTATGACATGCGTCTGAGCGATGAATTCAAAATTTATCATCCGGCCGGCCACGCGGTGGTCGATCCCAAACAAGCCCGGCCCGAGGATTTTCAGGATTTCAAAGGGCCGGTGCTGGTGTTGCCGCCGCTGACCTTTTGCCTGGGACGTTCCCTGGAATATTTTCGCATTCCCCGCAATGTCATCACGGTCTGCACCGGCAAATCCACTTATGCCCGCTGCGGCGTACTGGTTAATGTGACGCCCCTGGAGCCGGAATGGGAAGGCCATGTGACCATGCAGATCGTTAACACCACGCCCATACCCGTTAAAATTTATGCCCACGAAGGCATTGCCCAGGTGCTGTTTTTGCAAAGTGAAGCGCTGCCTCAGGTTTCTTATGCGGACAAGGGCGGGAAATACCAAGGCAGCAAAGGCATTACTCTTTCCAAGACCTAAGGCAGCCAAACCGGAAACGAAATAATTTGGTCTTTTTGAAAAAAACATCTACGGAAAAATGCAGATGTTGGTGACAAAGACACTAAACCGGCCAAGCCGGAAATCATTTTGTGTAGGGAACAGCCGTGACTGTTCCCTGCTTTTAAATTTAAGGAAGCGCTTATGGCCAGTCCTGTGGTAGTGAGGGTTTTGCCTCTGCCTAACATGCCCGTTGCGCCCATACTGACCCGGCTGGGCTATAGGGAGAAAACCGCGGATAAACAACCCATTTTGACCAAGTATAAGGCTTTAATTACGCAGTATGCCCGGTCCCTAAAAATAAGATTGTTTTATAAATACAAGCGCTTCAGCATCAATGAAGGGCTTTGCGATATCGAAGGCTACCGGTTTCAGAGTCAGCTGATCCGGACCCGATTTGCCGGCGTCCGGGACGTGGTGCTTATGGCAGCCGGTTGTATGCCCGAAGATGATCTTCAGATTAAAACTTATGAGGAGCAGGGCCAGTTGGCGCAGGCCGTGATTTTGGACGGCGTGCTTTCGGAGAAAGTGGACTGGGCGCTCGATTTCATGGAGAAAGAAATGAGCACCCGGCTCAAGCATCAGGGTAAGACGCCGGGTATGCGCTTGTCCTGCGGCTATGGCGATTTTGCTTTAAGCCATCAGCGTTATTTTTATGAAGAATTGGAACTGGGCCGTTATGGTATTGAACTCACGGATCAGTTTCTGCTGGTTCCGGAAAAGACGGTGACAGCCGTGCTGCCTTTGAAGCCAATAGGATGACAAACGCCTGCCGGGCGGGCGGTTCGGATAGGGTACAGGCATCCCGGCATAGGCGGGACAAGTTGCTTGTACCCTACAAATGCGGCCGCCCACCAAGCCCCTTGCACACCGGGGGTGTAAAAAACGATTTTTCAAGATTAAATTTGAGGACACTATGAACCATCTCATTCATGACCGTTTGAAAGAAAAAGTGCTCATTCTCGACGGCTCCACCGGCACCATGCTACAGCAACAGGGCATGCCCTCCGGCGTGGCGCCGGAACAATATTGCCTTGACCACCCCGAGGTGCTGCAACGCATTCAGGAGGCCTATATGGCGGCCGGTTCGGATATTATTTATTCGGCCACCTTTGGCGCCAACCGGATCAAGCTGAAAAATTTTGGCTTGGAAGAGGAAACCTTTGAGATCAACCGCCGCCTGGCCCAGTTGTCGGGCGCCGTGGCCCATCGCCAGGGCAAGTGGGTGGCCGGCAGCATTGGTCCGACCGGCGTGTTTTTTGCGCCCTTTGGGGAGCATCAAGTGGATGAAGGCTTGGCTATTTTCAAGGAACAAATCGAAGGGTTGGTAGCCGGTGGCGTGGACCTGCTGGTGATTGAGACCCAGATCGACATCCAGGAAGCGCGTTTGGCCCTGCTGGCCGCCAAGGAATGTTGCGACCTTCCGGTCATGGTCTCCATGACTTTTGATGAAAAAGGCCGCACCTTGACCGGCAGCGATCCCTTGACCTGTCTCAATGTGCTCCAATCTTTAGGCGCCAGTGTGTTTGGTGTGAATTGTTCCACCGGGCCCGACCACATGCTGGACGTGATCAGGGCCATCAGCGCTTATGCCGCCATTCCCCTTATGGTTAAACCCAATGCCGGTCTACCGATGGTGGTCAAAGGGGCGACCGTGTTCCCCATGGCTGCGGCCGACTATTGCGTGTTTTCCAAACCTTTTTATGAAGCGGGTGTCAGCTTCATGGGCGGTTGTTGCGGCACTACGCCCGACCATATTCGTCACGTGGCGGAGGAGCTTAAGGGATTGGTGCCCAAACCAAGCGTCCAACCCAACCATTATTTGCTGCTTTCCAGCGCGCGCCAGACCATCAGCGTGTCCGGACAAGATCCCATCCGCGTCATTGGCGAAAGAATTAATCCCACCGGTAAAGCGGCCTTTCAGGAAGAGCTGCAAGCAGGCAAGTTGAACCAGCTGAAGCAATTTGCCCAGGAGCAACAGGCCATGGGCGCGGCCGTGCTCGATGTCAATGTGGGCATGCCCGGACTGGATGAAAAAACCATGATGCTCAAAGCGGTGGCCGAGCTCGCCGTCATGTCCGAGCTGCCCTTGTGCATTGATTCCAGCCATCCTGAGGTGCTGGAAGCGGCCCTGCGATTTTATCCGGGCCGGGTGCTGCTTAATTCCCTGTCCGGTGAGCAGGAGAAGTTAAAGCATGTGTTGCCCCTGATCCGGAAATACGGGCCGGCTTTTGTGGCCTTGCCCTTGGATGACCAGGGCATTCCTGAAAGCGCCCAAGGACGGGCCGAAGTGCTGGAAACCGTGCTGGCCAAATGTGACCAAGCCGGTGTGCCCCGCAAGGATGCGGTGGTGGACGGGTTGGTGCTTACCGTATCTTCCAGTCAGCAGGCCGCGCAGACCACACTGGAGACCATTGGGTATGCCGCAGGGACGCTGGGCTTGAACACCGTGGCGGGCCTGTCCAATGTGTCTTTCGGCTTGCCGGCCAGAGCCTTTCTTAACAGCAGTTTTTTGGCCATGGCCTCGGCCCGAGGGCTTTCCATGGTGATTGCCAATCCTTCAGCGTCCATGTTGATGGAGACCGTGGCCGGTTGCAATGTGTTGACCGGCCGTGATCCTGAAAGCCGTTTATATATTGAACGCTTTCGTGACCAACCATTAAAGGCAGCCAAGCGGTCCGAAACCAAACCGCCGATAGCCGAGGAAGGAGTGCAGGCGGCCGTCATTCACGGTGAAAGGGAAGGTATCCTTGGCCATGTGAGCGCCTTGCTGGACAAAGGCATGGGTGCTTTTGAGATCGTGGACCGTCTGATGATTCCGGCTATTCAGGAAGTGGGAGAAAAATACAACAACCGCGTCTTTTTCCTGCCGCAATTGATTGCTTCGGCGGAAACCATGGAAAAAGCCATGGGTTACTTAACGCCCTGGCTGGAGAAGACCAAGCGCGCTAAAAAAGGACTGGGGTTGATCGCCACGGTGAAAGGCGATATTCATGACATCGGCAAAAAAATCGTGGTCCTGATGCTGCGCAATCAGGGGTATGAGATTTTGGATCTTGGCAAATCGGTGGATGAACAAACCATCATTGACAAGGCCCTGGAAACCAAAGCGGATTTTATCGGGCTCTCGGCGCTGATGACCACCACCATGACCGAAATGCCAAAAGTCATCCAGCTGGCCAAAGCACAAGGCGTGCAGGCCAAGTTTATCGTGGGCGGCGCCGTGGTGACCCCGCAGTATGCCCGAGAGATCGGGGCTGATGCTTTTGCCCTGGATGCCGGTCAGGCAGTGATCAAGGTGGGGGACATGCTTAAACAATCCTAAGCCGGCCTATCCCAATAAAAGAGAAAGAAGGAAGCCCATCCATGCCGCCAAAACTGTTTGTTGCCGCCACCAATCAAAATGTAGGTAAAACCATGACCTCTTTGGGTCTTATGGGCAATCTTTTAAACCAGCACCGGCGCGTGGGTTACATCAAACCAGTAGGGCAGCGTACCGTGGCCGCCGAAGGCAAGCAGGTGGATGAAGATGCCCTGCTGATGGAAAAAGTGTATCATACCGGCGCTGAGCTGCAGGACATGAATCCCGTCAGGGTGGGCAAAGGATTTACTACGGCCTTTATCAATGAAGGGCGGAGTCATGACCTGGAAAAGCAGATTATCGAAGCTTATGAACGTATCAGTGCGGGCCGGGATTTTGTGGTGATTGAAGGC
>CAYVTN010000051.1:0-11316 GCA_964454395.1 uncultured bacterium
GGATTTTGTAGGGGCACGGCATGCCGTGCCCCTACACACACTGTCTTGTATAAAATATCGACTTCCCGCAACAAGAACTGGTTATTAATAGAGGTGCTGAAGAGTAACTTTCCTTTGGTTTAGTTTTCATCCAACCGGACGATAATAAAATTGGTTTAGGGCGAGGACAAAAAGGAGGCTGCATGCTAAGTACAAATGTCCAAGATAAAAATATTATTGAGTCTGCATCTGCAACTTGCATGGATCGCCTTAATACTTTTTATTATGAAAAAAATGTCTGCTACGCGCATCTCCGAATAGTGGAACACTATTTGCTCGACCAGCAACTAGAGCAGCCACTCAATGTCTCCCAGACCAATGTTCTCAATGTGCTCTCAATACTTCGGCAACGCTATCAGCAGGAACATGCTGAATGCAGCAGCTTTTTCTTGGAATCCGTCAACACCACACCCCAGTTGGAAAATCTAATGCCTGCCGTTGAACAATGGCGGGAAAAGTGCCAAGAACTGAATAATATGCTGACCGATCTGGCAAATATCACCTTTCGGAGCAGATCTAAATTATCTCCCGCACTTGATCATGATTCTGAACATCACAAAATTCAAGCTGATCAGGAATTCACCACCATTCATCAGCAGCTTAAACAATTGTTTCTTTTGGAAGTGCTGGTGAATCGCAGTCAAATCCAAACCCTGCCTCGTTGGATGGTCATTGATCAGAATAGCACCTGCAATTTTAAATGCCGTATGTGTTTTGTGCATGCCTATGGCCAAAGATTTTTTCCCGGCTTTTTTACCGCCATTAACAATATTAATCAAGCTGCCAAATATGCCGAACTAATTACCCTTGGTGGTACTGGAGAACCTTTATTACATCCGGATTTATCAGAACTTGTGAAGGGTGTTACCAATGTCACCCAGGTTGCGATTAACACCAATGGGTCATTAATGGATCGTTATCCTGAAAAACTTGCAGCCATAGACCTTATTTACATTAGTTTTGATGGTGCTAATCAAGAAACATTTGAAACCATCCGTTATGGCGGGAGCTTTAAGAAGGTGGCGGATAATGTCTATTATATACGTAAAAAGTATCCTGAAAAGGCTATCTATTTGAATATTACCGTCTCTCGATTAAATGTTGATGAACTTTTTGACATTGCCGTGATGGCCGCAGGCTTGGGTATTACCGGCATCACCATGAATGCGATTACAGTTAATGAGTCCATTGATTTTCTTGCGTTACAAAGGAGTGATTGGGCTTTATACCAGGAACAACTGCAGATGATTTCCCTGGTGGTGGGCAATCAAATCAAAGTGGGCAGTAATCTGACGATTGGCATGTTTGCCGAATCGCGATCAGATACCCTCAGAAATAAAGCCGACTTGCTTGAAAAAGCCAGAACGGAGCAATGTTTTTCGACCAAGCCAAAAGCGGATTGGGAGCACCTGGCCATGGCGATGGAATCATTTCGGTTGTTTTCTTGGTGGCCTGATCAAATGCAGTCTTTAGCCAGACCGGTCTCAAGCCCGGAAACGGATTTTCGTCCGCACTATCAATCCTCGGCGCTAGGGCAGGAAATAGAGCTGTTGGAAACGCAGCTCCGGCAGCAGATGGATATTCAATTGCCCTATTGTATTATGCCTTGGGTAATGTTTTATACCAATTTTGATGCGACCGTACGGCCCTGTTGTTTTCATCAACTGGGTGATTCCGTACTCAATCAAAATCTCGAACAAGTCTGGAATGGGCCGCTCTTTACACAGTTACGGCAAGCCATGCTTGGACAACAGCCGCTGCCCAAAGATTGTCAAAACTGTACTGCGGCCATGAAGGACTGGCGTCTGGGGGATCTGATAGCATTAGCTAAAGGCTGGGGATTCGAGTATCATGAGGAAAATCGAAAGTTAATCAAAAAAAATTAACGCACCACTCCGGAGTTTCCGGTTGGCATAAGAAGCCCACCTTTGGCCCCTTTTCTTTTTCGGGCTTAAATCTGGACTCGGCTTGCGCTGACCGCGAGTACTTCCCTCGCCCCTTCCCCGAAACCTTTGGCAGCAGGGGTGATGCCCGGCGGGTTTCTCAACCCGTAGCGGCCCGGTGATTGTCCCCGGTCCGAAAAAGAAAAGGGGCCAAAGATGGGCGGACAAATGAAAATCAGATGGTGGATGATGGCACCTATCCCTAATTTAATAAAAAGCTAAATAAATGAGATTATTTTAAGCAGGATAAATTCATGCTGCTGCGCTGTTGGAGCCGGTATTGGGCATGGCGATTAATGCCGTCTGCGTCGGCATATAAATAGGAAAGATCAATGGCATGATGCCGGCAGTGCCGACAAATGGGCAACTGATATTTTTGAGCTTGGATCTGATCGTGAGACAAGTCTAAAAATGATTGATCCAAATAGTTTTCGCGATCATAGACTGCACAACAAGCCGGAACAGCACCATCAAAATCAATGGCGGTCTGATGCGATCGCAAACAACAGTCTGTAAAGGCGGCTCTTTTCTTAGAAGAAATCGTTTTATAGTCCTCCGGGTTGAGAACCAATAAATCTAGCACAGGGTTATCTTCCGGTCTAATCAGGCCATTATAATAATCCAACATTTTTTCTAATGGAAATAATTGTGCCCAAATAGGGAGCACCGTAAAATCCAACTCTTCTGCAAGATGACGTAATTGGTCTAAATCTTCCTTGAAATTGTGAAGGTATTGATGATAACAAAAATGAACGGGAAAATCCATCTGGTACTGATTCATCAAGGCTCTTAATTTGTAGGCATTTGATTTTACCATCCAGATATCACCGCCTACATGAGTTTGACGATAAGTTTGAGGATTGTATCCGGATAAGGAAATCCTGAATGATCCTGGCCGGGCTTTAACAATGGCCTTTAAATTTAGTGGTGAGACCAAGTTACTTGATAAATGAGGAATGAGGCCGTATTGGTGCACAATGTTCATCAATTGAGGTAATTCCGGATGCAATGTTGGCTCACCCCAATTATATAAATGTATCAATGTATTAATCCCCGGTGATTCTGAAATAATCTTTTTTATAATTTCTTCAAATAATGCCATCGGCATAAAACCGTGTGCTTTCGCTGCATCTTGCCTGTTGCCATTTGGGCAAGAAGGGCACTTCAAATTACATAAACCCGCGACTTCAATATAATAGAGGAATGTTTCCACAGTTTTATTAACCACTTGCATACTCCTATAGAGGCCATGATAAGAGGCTTTGGTTGAAATACGTTGATGTTTATCATGATTTGGGTACGGCCTTACTTTTCCGCCACGAACACCTGTTGGCTGGCATTGCCAATATGCGCATAGAACACGCTGTAATAGGCCAGCATATAAGCCTGCTGAAAACCGGCCCGCCGGCAGGCATCCAATATATCCCACCCGAAATCATGAAACACCAGCGATCCCTTTTCCAGCATGGGATTGCCGTGATATTGTTCGCTCTTTAAATGGCGGATTTGACCCTGTTCCAGTACGGCCCGGGGCATGGTTTTTTCGCGGTCCGCGTAAAAGGGAATGGAAAAAATCAGGCGCCCGCCCGGCTGAAGTACGCGATAAGCTTCCCGCAATGCCTGATGGTAATCAGGTACATGCTCGTAGACGTCATTGGACATAATCATGGCCATGGACCGGTCGTCAAAGCTCAGGGCCAGGGCGTCTTCATGGCGAATCCCGTTGATCATGTCGCCCGGGCGGTGTTCAAATCCGAAATATTCACTGCCGATAATGCGTGCCTCCTCCAGATGCTGCTGCACATGGCGAAAAAAGGGCGTGATTTGTTCATACAAATAAACGGCCGGCTTGGGTTCCGGCCATTGCCTCAGCCGGTGTTTGAGCAGGCCCACGGCATAGCGTTGACGGTTGTTCAATTGACACTCGGGACAATTCAACCGCTCCCGGTAATTGGGGGTAATCCGGTCGGACGATTGCCAGTCCACCTGCATGGCCACCATTTTTTCACAGGCTTCGCAGTAACCGGCCAGGTGCCATTGCCGCCGGTTTTTGCCCTTTGCGGTCAGGCGTGCTTCCAGGCGCTGCCGCGGCGCCAGCACACGTTGCAGGTAATGGCGAAAGTCCTCCGGGGAATAAAGGGCGCATTCTTCTTCGTAAAGCGCGTCGGAAGCAGCGGGGTAATTATGTTCAAGTGAAGGCCTCATGTCTTTGTCCTTGCGCCGATGACGGTTGGTCTAGTGTAGTGTCTCATGCTGTTTGTATCTTATCAACGGATAGAGCAATTTTTCTTTTTCGGGCTATGAATCGGTAAATAGGCCTCTTCTGGCCGCCACGGGCAGAGGAACACGCAGGGCATCACTCCGGCTGTCAATCCTTCACAGGACCAGTTCCGCCGGGGATTTGCTCCCAGCCTGTCTCGTGGCCCTGGTTTGTGCCCGAAAAAGAAAAATTGCCCTATCCGTTAAGTACCTTCATTCAAGAGACACTACACTAGCTGTAAGCCTGCTGGACGCCTTGTTGAAATTGGTCGAGCACGCTTTGTACCGCGGCCATGACCTGTGGATTTTTTCCATAACGGTCAAGCGTGGTCCGGATCGTGGCCATCACCCGGGGTCTGCGCCCGGACGCGGCCGCCAAGGGCAGAAGTTTGTGCAAAATACCGGTAAGCGGATAAATGCCAAACCCGGTCTGATGGGCCATCACCGCCAATGCCTCCTGCCCTTCCCCGGAAAAATGGTCTCCCAGGGCTTCAAAAATCGCGGCCAGGTCTTCCAGGCTGTCCAGGGTTTGATTGACCTGCAGGCCCAGACCGGCGAGCAGGTCATTGCAGGTTTCCACCAGCTTGTCCACCTGGCCCAGGTTAAAGTAAGCCTCGCACAGACTGAGATAAACATCCCAGAGGTTGGGGTCCAGTTTCAAGGCCCGTTTGAAACTGCTGGCCGCCTTGGCATAGGCCTTGGTTTCCAGGTAAACATAACCCAGATTGATAAATGCCTCCATGCGGTCCGGATTGATCTCCATGGCCCGCATCAAGGCTTTTTCCGCTTCCTGCAACCGGCCCAGTTTTTTATAAACCAGTCCCAGATTGCTCTGAAGCACGCAGTCGTCTTCAGGGGCCTTGCGGCCGGCTTCACGCAGGTAGTTCAAAGCCTCTTCATAATTACCGCATTTCAGGCTGATCATGCCCAGGGCATGATAGCTTTTGAAATCTCCCTGGTGATAACCCAGGGATTGTTGATACATCTCCAAGGCGCGCGGCAGGTCTCCGGTGGCTTCATAGGCCTTTCCCAAAAAATAAGCCTCTTGATAGCGAATCAGGCTTTCATTGACCGCCACCTGCCCGGCCTGCAAATCCTGGCCCCGCAAGGGTTCCACGATATGAATAACCTCCTCATAACGCTCCTGCAGATAATAGCTTTTAGCCAGTTCCATAAGCAGCAAGGGCGCATTTTCATAGATGGCCAGAAATTCCGTAAGCGTGCTTTCAGCGGAACTGAACAGCCCCATCTCGTTGTAATAGCGCCCCAGCAAAAGGCCGGCTTCAAAATAAAGCGCGCCCTGGTTGGATACGGCCTTCAGCCCGTCCAGCACCTGCTGCATGTGCGCCACTGCTTTTTCCATGGCCTTCAGGTTGGCCAGCGTGCGGGCCGCCTGATAGTGCATCACCAGATCGCGGGGCCGCTTTTTCAATTCCTCTTCGATGATGTCCAGGTTGCGTTGTGATTTGCGGCGCAGATCCTCGTGATCAACATTGCCCAGGTGATGCACGGTCACGGGCGCGCGCAGTAGGGTCACCCCGGCGGCCTCTAAGCGGTGGGTAATCTGTTCGTGCACCGCGTATTCAAAACGCGCTTCCGGAAGATTGGGAAACAAGCGCAGTTGATGAAAGGAGGTGGTGCCGAGCTTGGGATCTTCATTGTTGACCTGGAAAAAATAGGCCTGATTTTTCTCACGGGGCAGATGCGTCCTCAGCGCCAGCAGCTGCTGCTGCCCTTCCTGGCCGAGCACATCGTCCGCATCCAGCCAGAGAATATAATCGCCGCCCGCATGGCGTATGGATTCGTTGCGGGCCGCGCTGAAATCCCTGGTCCAGGGAAAGTGAAATACTTTGGCGCCAAAACCTCGGGCGATCTCCGGCGTGGCATCAGTGGAGCCGGTATCCACCACAATGAGTTCATCCACCACGGGCTTGACGCTTTTAAGGCAGGACGCCAGATGGCGGGCTTCGTCCTTGACGATCATGCACAAAGACAGTCTGGGGCCGGCCAGAGGCGCTTGGGCTGTGGTTTTCCTGGCATGGGACCGCTGTTTCAATTTTTTGGCGCGGCTCTTGGCTCGGCTTTTCATCGGCCGCCTCCAACACCTGCCACTGCAGGCAGGGGGCAATAATGGCGTTCCTGTTGATGATGCTCGATCAACGTCTCCATCTCGTAAGGCTCGCCGTAAGCCACCTCTGTGGGAATGGCCCACTTGCGCTTGAAAATCTCCCAATTCTGTCTGAGGCTCTTTTCATAATCGAGGCTGGCCCCGGCAAAGGTGCGGCTGCCAAAATGATGAACAAAACTGTCGCCCGCAATCCATGATTCAAAACCGGCCAAAGCGGCGCGCAGGCTGAAATCATCGTCTTCGAAGTTACCCAGGCCGTAACGGCCGTCAAAGCCGCCAATGGCGTCAATCACGTCACGTTTGATGAGCATGCAAAAGCCCACCACCCGCCAAAAAGGTCGGGCTGCCCCTTGATAACGATGACCGAAGTTGGCGGCATACTCGGGCAGACCGCGCAAACTGTTGACATCATAACCTACGGCGCGCACCAGCTGCGGGCCGGAAACGTAGTTGGACATGGGACCTACGATGCCGATCTGGGGCTTATGGGCCATCACCTTGAGCATGGCCGTAAGCCATCCTTCGGTCACCACGGTGTCATTGTTCAGGAGGAGCAGCAAATTGCCCCGGGCTGCGGCCATACCCTGGTTGTTGCCTGCAGAAAAGCCAAGATTGTCCTGGTTGGTGATCACCGTCACCTTGCCACAACCGCTCGGTTTGACCTGCTCCAAACCGGCCAGATAGGCGGCCGTGTCATCGGTGGAATGATTGTCCACCAGAATTAATTCATAGGGTCCGGGTGTATGCTTAAAAAGGCTCTCCACGCAACGCCGGGTATAGTCAAGTTGGTTATGCACCAAAATAATGATGCTGGTCAGGTCGTTGGGAGCAGCATGTATTGCCCTCAGTTTTTCCAGGACACTGGTGGTGATTCTGGTCACGGCCGTGAAACCAAAATGATCTTCAATATATGTTTTGCCGTTGACCGCCAGCTTTTGCCACAAGCCCTGGTCCTGATAGAGCCGGCAGATTTTATCGGCCATCCCTTGCGCCTCATCGGCGATCAGCACCTGCTCGCCGTCGGTCAGTCCCATGCCCTCGCCGCCGATGGTGGTGGTGACCACGGGCAAGCCGTGGCTCAGGGCCTCTCCGATTTTGCCCTTCATGCCCGCGCCGTAGCGCAGGGGTGCCACGGAGATTCGGTGGGCCGTGATATAAGGCTCGGTTTCAATCACGTAACCGGTGACCGTCACGCGGTCATTGGCCAGGGCTTTGATTTCAGGCGGCGGCGAATCACCCACAATCGTCAGTCCGACTTCCGGTATCCGGGCCTGGACCTTGGGCAGGACCTCTTTGCAAAAATATAGCATGGCGTCGGCATTGGGCGGATGATGGAAATTGCCCACAAAGAGCAAATCGTGGCGCTCCGCAAAACCCGGACCGTCCGGCTGTTGGGCATGGATCAGTGGCAGCACCAGTGTCTCCTTGTCCGCTAGAAACCGGTGCAGCACGGCCTCGTCATCGGGCGTGACGGCCATGAGCCAGTCGGCTTGGGTGTAAATCGCCAGCTCCCTTTGCTTGGTGGTTTTGGCTTTTTCCGTGAGCTTGGGATCATTGGCCAGGGCTGCCTGCCGTTCTTCCCTGACAAAATGAATGTCCACCGTGTCGATCATAATGATGGTCTGCGGCGACCATTGCCGGATTTCCGGGAGATATTGTTCCGCAATCTCATAAAAAGAGAGCCACGCCAGATCAAAAGACGTCCCTTGGAGAATCGCCTTTAAATCAATGGGTTCGGCTTCCAGAGGACAACCGAGAGCCGCCATTTTCTCGGGGTCCGTGGCATAAACCGTGATACCCATGTCCTCAAGCTCCCGCTTGTACTGATCCTGCCGCACGCCATTGCGGGCAATATAGGTAACCCGGCAATCAAGGTTGCGCAAAATTTTTAAAATGTTGAAAAGCCGCAGCGACCCTGCGGCCCGGTCATAGCGCGGCAGGAGCGGATCGATCATCAGCACGTTAAGCGGACCCCGGCCGGATGGCCTGTTAGCCGGGCCAAGGGACTGGGCCAGGCCGCGCCTGACCCGGTCTGCCGTGACCGGCGGAGGCGTGTCCAACCCGGGTCCCTCTTCCTGTTTGGCCAGTTCGGCCGCCCACTTTTCCACAAACTTGCTGCGGTTGACCACCTGGTGGTGCTTAAAGCCCCGGGCCAGGTCCGTGCCTGCCGTAATGCCTTCGCAGTGCACGACCTCTGCCTGAGGACAATACATTACTACGTAACCCAGAGCGCGTACGTTGAAACAGAGGTCCGTATCTTCATAATAAGCCGGGGCATAGCGCTGGTCAAAGCCACCCAGTTCGTTGAACAATTCATTGCGCACCATCAAGGCCGCACCGGAACAATAATCCACCTGGCAGGCTTCATTATATTGCGGTTTGGCGGGATCATCGAGACGGCCGAAATTCCATCCACTGCCGTCCTTGAAAATCAAGCCGCCTGCTTCCTGCAATTTGCCGTTGGGATAAATCAGTTTGGCCCCCACGGCGCCGATGCTGCTGTCCTGGTCCGCCATGGCCACCATGGCTTCCAGCCAGCCCGGTTGGGGGATGGTGTCGTTGTTGAGAAAAAGAACGTACTCGCCGCTGGCCACGGCCGCGCCTTGGTTACAGGCCAGCACAAAGCCTTGGTTTTGCTGATTGCGGATGATCTTGACATCCCCTTCCAAAGCCTGCAACAACGCCGGCGTCTGATCGGTGGAGGCATTGTCCACCATAATGAGCTCAAACAAGTCGCCCGGGGTATGGGCGGCCAAAGCCTCCAGGCATTGCCGGGTATACTCCACTTTGTTGAACACAGGAATAACCATGCTGACCTTGGGTGCCCGGCCCGGATGTTCGCTGCCGGAAGCCGGCTGCGCTTGCGGTTGCGTTTTCAAAGCTTCCGCCAGCCGGCTGATGAGTTGATCTTTTTCCTGCAGCAACGCCTGCAGCTCCCCAATGGTTCTGTCCTTCAACCTCATCAGGCGATCGCTCAGGTCCACCATGGTGGACGGCGCGGCCTGGGGCAGAGGTTTGTCGCTACAAAGGGCGATGTCATAGAGATCGGTCCGGGGTTGCTGTACCGGGACCAAGGCCTGGTCATAATTCAGTTGTAAGTCGAGAGGCGGCAGATTGGATTTCTTCTCCAACGGCCATATGAAGGAACCGGCATAAACCCGTTGCCCCAAAAATACGGTTCCCTTAAAATAGTGCTGCAAAAAGTCCTTGAACTCGCGAAAATAAAATTCTTTCACATGATACTCATTGTGATACTTGGGCAGGTCGCTGTAGATCAGCTTGTTGGGCGTGGACATGATCAGCAGGCCGTCAGGCTTGAGCACCCGCTTGATTTCCCTGAGAAATTCCTGCTGCGTGTTCTGGTCCACGTGTTCAATGGTTTCAAAGGACACCACCACATCAAACACGCCGTTCCCAGCAGGGATGCCACCGGCCTGAGCGGTCACAAAAAACAGGTTGGGAAGGCAATAAGTTTCTTCCGCATGGGCCACGGTTTCGGGGCTGATGTCCATGCCCACCACCTCGGTCGCAGTCTTGGCCAGCAGCGCGCTGCCGTAGCCTTCACCGCAGGCCATGTCGAGCACGCTTTTACCCGCCACCCACTGGGCGGCATAGGCATAACGGTGCCAGTGTTCATAGCTGATCTGGGGTGAATCATAACTGGTGACAAAGCGCTCACCTGTAAATTCGAGCTCGCTCATGAAATGCTCCTTGTTCAAGCAACCTTGGTTTTCATTCTGGCCGCTGAAGTTGAAATTGCCGGCGTCAAACCTTGCGGGGGGCTGATTTATTTGATGCCCAGCACCGCCAGGGAAGCCAGACTGCCCAAAGTGAATAGGGATATTTTGCGCCAGCCGGCCTGGATGAGATCAAGATAAAAATCCGCGCCGTATTCGGTCACCACTTTCATGTCCCCGGCAGACGTGCCCGCCCGGCCATGAAAGCTTTCGGGCAGATGATCACGGCGGCGGGTCAGCCGGGTCGGCACAATGGGAATAGTCATGATCATGGTTCCCATGGGTTTCAATATCCGATGGCATTCGGCCAGGGCCTGCACGGCATCAGGGACATGCTCCAAGGTATCGGAATGAATGACCAGGTCGAATTGATTTTCCTGATAGGGCATGGCCTGCATATCGATTTCAGGATAAGCGGCAAAAGTATAATACGGCCAACGCTGCAGGAAGCGGTGCAACTGGCCGGCTTCGTTGATCTCCAGCAGGTGGGAGGACTCCAAAATAGCCGCATCGGTCAGCAGTTGCAGCGATCCCCGCCAATGCAGGCTTTGGCACAATGCCCCGGCCAGCGTGCGGGAACGAAGATTACATTCACAGTGTTGGCAAAGCTCGCCCTGCTGACGGTTAATCAGCGCTGTCTCTGGCGGGGTTAAGTCCCAGGCCTCGATCAGTTCCGGCCAAAGCACATCGAACTGTTTGACCCCGTGGTGCCCACAAACAGGACATTGATGCTCAGGATCAGCCTGCAAAGACGCTGTCAAATCGTACTGGGAAAGTTGGCGCAAACTGGTGTGGCTCATGGACAAAACTCCTCGAAGAACTATGGAAGCCTTTCCCCGGTGAAAGGCTTCCGATGGGTAATGACCTCCATAGTATCGAGCAGCAAAATGTCAAACTTTAGAAACTGGTGGAAAAAAGGGTGGAAAACCGAAGAGGGTGTGGAAAACCGGTGTTCTTTTTTAATTCTCTTTTGTCCCGACCAGTCATGGCCTCCAACTTATAGAAACTGCCTTTAGCAACAAACCGCAGGAGAGTTTGATAAGAGTAAAATTTTATTTTACATTGTTACAGTCATGGCACCTGGATATAATCAAATTTGTTCATGCGCTCTTTTCCTGCAAACGGGAGATGTTGTTTATCCGTAGCCACATCCCATCTAGGAGCCTGTCGGACTTTTTTGTTTGATGATATGGTATAATAACGAAGTTCC
>CAYVTN010000052.1:0-1247 GCA_964454395.1 uncultured bacterium
GAACTTTGTCAAATCCGCCACCATTGGCCATCGTCTAAGCAGGCACCTGCATTCTCACGTATCGTGAGTCAGTTGATTTAAAATATCCCCCGCCAGCAGGCTGCCAAAAGAGCAGGCTGGAGGGGGATTTTTTTTGTGCAGAAGATCAATTTATGATGGGGTTTTAGCGGGTAGCCAAAATCATTCGGATTCAGCCGCTTTGGTACGGGATGTTGGCCTCTTGAACAACAGGCGGCAAGGGTGTATGGGTTGGCGGTTGGGATTAGTTGGGATTTCTGATTAACCTCATGTAGTGTACATAGGCCGCCTGTTCCTCGCGAATGCGTTTGGCCATTTGCGGCATGATTTTGCGAACGACAATTCTTGCCGCCAAGAGACGCGCGCGATTAAGCGTTTTGTGGGGAATCGTGAGTACGTGATTGAAGAACCTGGACATGCCGGTCACCCCCCCTGGTCCGCACCCAACATTTATGGATAAATGCTTTTGGTGTAATCTCATAGGATGATTTAAGTATAGCACCTGAATACGGATAAAGCGAATTTTAGCGGCAAAAATTGCGCTCCCAATAAGGCCGTATTACTGCCATAAGCGAAAAAGCGGCACCTCCTTCAAGCACCACCTCACAATAGGTTCAGACGCCTAAAAGGTCCTGCAATTGACGCAGCTTTTTTTCATTTTGCCCGAACGGGGCTAGAAGGGTAAACGCTTTGGGGCTGGGATGAAGGCCGTTGTTGACAAAGGCGGCCAGGGTGCCGCTGGGACCCAGGCCGATATAATAAAAATCATCCTGACTGCTCGGCATTTCCGGGGTTTCCCGAAAGTAAACCGCTTGCGAATAACATCCCACCGGTAGCCGGCCGTGACTTGGGGAGCGAAGGTGTTGTGGGCGCAGGCGATGACCGGCGTTTGGGAGGGGTGCGCGTCCATGGCGGCCACGCTGAGCTTGAAGCCGCTTTCCATGCCGTCGATAAAGGACGAGTGAAAAGCCCTATTCACGGGCAGTTTTCGGAAAATGATGTTGTTTCCTTTCAAGAACAGTTCAAGGCTGCTGATGGCCTCCGGCATGCCGGACACGACAAAGCGGGTCGCGAAATTATCTCGGGCGCACCCGCGGTTTTTAAAAATTCCCGGATGCCGGTGGATAAGACTTTTTTCTTTCAGGATGGGGAGCATGGCCCCCGGGGTCCGTTCGCTTGCGTCAGTTCCGCCCGCCTCATCACCATTTTCAGCAGGTCTGCATCATCGC
>CAYVTN010000052.1:1347-11202 GCA_964454395.1 uncultured bacterium
GCTTGCGTCAGTTCCGCCCGCCTCATCACCATTTTCAGCAGGTCTGCATCATCGCAACCCTTGGCTGCAGCCAAGGCGGCATCATCGCCCGGGCTGGTCCCCAAACAATAATCGGGCCGGCATGGCGTCCTGGGCATATGCCTGAAGGAAGTGGGTTCCCGGGCTGCGCCCGCATCACCTACACGGCCGCACCGCAGCAAGGGCATCGTCAAGCTTACTTGAAAAGTTTGGCACAAGCCGGCGACTTGAGCCAAGCTTGACATCAAGGGAAGAAAACTTAGGGCCCGTTCCTCATCCGGCCAATTGTTCAAGCGCCTGGTTTTTGTTTAGAAAAACAGGAATTTTATGGACATGAGCACAATGGCCGCGGCCATGCCGATTTTCACCAGTTTTTCCCCTTGCTTGAGGGCCAGCTTGACGGTCAACCATGAGCCCAGGGCATTGCCGGTGGACAGGATCACCGCATAGAGCCAGTTGATTTTATGACTGAACATAAAAACCCCTACCACCGGGATGGTGAAAATCAGTACTATAAAAATACGGTGCATGTTCATGCGCATCAGGCTCATGTTGCCCAGATGGCGCAGGCCGGCGGCTATTAAAAAGCCCACCCCGACCTGAATAAAGCCGCCGTAAAAACCGGCCAGGATCATGGCCATGGCCAGCCAGACCGGATGGTCCACGCCGGCGTGAGCATCATCTTTTTTCTTGGGCAGAAACAGGGTGAGCAGGACAAAGATCATGACCAGCACCATCAATTTTTCAAACAGCGCATTGCTGATGCCGATGGAGAAAAAGGCGCCCAGTATGGCCCCGGGCAAGGCCCAGAGGCTTAGGCGGAAACTTTCTTTAATATCGGAATAGTTCTCACTGCGATAGGCCGCTGCTCCGGAAGAGCAGGCCATCAAGACGCCAATCCGGTTGCTGGCATTGGCCACGGCCGGTTCCACGCCGGAGAGCATCATAAACCCCAGGGTTAACAGCGAACCGCCGCCGGCCAGCATATTGACGAAACTGGCCAGCATGCCGGCCAGGAACAAGCCGGCCATAAAAGCAAACTGCCCGTTTTGAAACACGGGTTCATGTAATAGGTGCACCATGATCCCCATCCCTCCACTTCTTATGACTTTTGTGTTTAGTATCTAAACACTTAAACTAAAAAAATTACCTTTGGCGGTTGTCCAGAAAAAACTCATACCGGCTTAAAAAATCACGGATGGTCAGGATCTCGGCCGGTTTTAAACCCTTCAGATAGTCCATGAAGCCGCCGTCTTTTTCGTGGTGCCACTTTTCGTGGGCCTTCAGGGTCTTTTTTCCCTCAGGGCTGAGATAGAGCAGGGCGCGCGAGGCATTGGCCGGGTCGCTGTATTTTTTAACCAGCCCCTTTTTCTCCAGCTTTTTGAAGGTTTGGGAGACCGCCCCTTTGGTAAGCTGCATAAGCTCGGCCAGCCGGGTCATGCTCATGCCTTCATGGGCGCCCAGCATCTCCAGCAGGTACATTTCCGCCGCCAACATGATCCGCCCGGTCCCATAATGATTGGGCCGGTTGTCCAGATCGGATTTCTTGCGGGCAATGCGCCGTAGCTGGCTGATGATGTCATTAACCGGGTGCATGGTCATGATTTAAGTGTATACAACCTAAACACTAATGTCAATAAAAATATTTGGAAAGAGAAAGAGACGGCGAAAGTATGATGCAAGCGGTGCTTTTACCGCAATGCCTCATGCCGCGTTGCTGAAGGAATGGAGGTAAGGCCGCGGCCGCGGGGGAACTTTTTGTTGCTCCGGCTTTTCGGGCTGCCGTGGCCAACGTTGCTGGTAAGTTCTGTAAAGGGTGGTTACCGCCCAAATCGCGCCGTATAAAGCAGTCCCTGCCAAGCCGGTGGAAGCCTTGGGGAAATTCCGGGTCGGCAGCGCCTGCCGCTGCAAGCGCACCTGAGCCCATAAAGCCGCCCAGCGGCGGCCAATATTTTGACGGTCATGCTCGGCGCTGCGGTAGTAAATGATCTGGCCGATCAGATGCCGGGCCACCTCGGTCTGGAATCCTGCGAGCCTTGCACGCCATCCTGTTTCCTGCAGCAGCGTGCGGCCGGCGGCCACGACCAGGGGTTCCTCCACCGACAGGATGCCCGCATGATAACCGCCGAGCATGCCCTGAAGCAAGGAGCCTTGGCGAAGCAAACGTCCTTGCAGTTGACTGCCGCCATGCTGTGCTTCCAAGCCGTTGAGAGGCGCATAAACGCCTATCGCATTTTGCAAATAAGCGCGCGCCTGCGCTTGGGAGGGGCTGTCATGTTGATCCGCCCGGATGAAAAAGCCCGACATACGAAAGAGCGCGAACAGCAGGGCCATGCCCGGGATTCGCAGAAAGCGCAGGGAACGAAGCCACGGCAAGCCGGGCCGGGAAGCAGGCGTGTTGAAGGCACGATTGTTGGTCTCTAGCGCCGCTAAATCAGCCGGAGTGCCTGCAGGCGTGTCCACATGCCTTGCCCTGGCCCTTTTTTTAGCTGCTTGAATCTCTCCGGTCAGACGTTCCTGAGCTTCTGACCCCAGCATTCTTTCTTGGAACCCTCTCTCCTCGGCGGTCAATGGCTTTTGCTGCTGCTGTAGTTCTTTTCTCTTTTTATCGCCTTCTCCTCTTGAAAACCGGTGCGCGTATCCCAGGGTGCCGCCGATTTCATGCATCAGACGCGGTGCAAACACGACCTGATCCTTATCGGCTTGGACCAGCAGTCCATCCCTCCCAAGCGGCAGTCCTTGGAATACGGTATCCTTCGGGCCCTGAATAACATCGAAATTTTGTATGATATAAATGCCGTGAAAGCCCTTCATCACGTTGGGTGATTCCTCTGTAGTCATGGCTTGCAGTGTTTCCAATTTGCGGATGTGGTTTTGCAAATCTTTCGGATCACTTTCAATCCACCCGGGGCCGGGTTTGAGAGCCCGCCAGTGTTGCAGACTTGCCCCAATTTGGCGTCTTTGTTTTTTATCCGGGCGCGCCAAGGTTACTCGCAGGTTAACCTCCCCGCCCTCCGGCGTTTTGCCGGTAACCAGAACGTGATTGGCGTCAACGGGCACGCATTGAATGTCCGTGAATTTTCCGATGGCGTGTAAGCCTCCCTCCGTATCACGGACGTGCTTCTGCCGCCACTGGGCAATCCTTTTTGCGGCGTCCTCATCAATACGGGCCGGAAGCCCCTGCGCATCGTGAACCACGGGGATATAAGCATAATCCGAAGGTTGCAGCAATTCTTCCTCGAGCGCGGCGCGCAGAACCAAGGGATCCGTGCCTTTCTGCAGCAACTCAACCGGCAGCAGGATATGGTGTACCACGGGAAGAGATAAACCGGTAAGCGCGATATTGGCAGGAAGGCCGTCTAGGTTTTGGATGGCCAGAATCCGGCCTGAACCATCTCGATATTCACGGACTTGCTTAAGCAGCGATTCCAACGCTTGCTGATCTTGACCCTCACCATTTGTTTTTCCTTCCGCCAGTTTTTGGATGCCGGCCAGGGTTTGTTGGACAAGCTTCTGCTCTTGCTCCGTTAGCGCACGGGTCGAGACCGTCATTTTAATGGAAGGCTCGGCATAAAATCCCTTTGCATCCACCGGTCTGGCTGTAATGGCCATGCGGCCATCGCTTTGCATTAGGGACTTAAGAATTTTCAGTTTGGCGGGTGTTTTTGTCTCCTTTGGTTGCGATTGGACATTGGATGCCCGTGAAGATTGTAGCTCCTGTTCAAAGCCGGTTTGCGCATGATTGAGCGCAAGCTGTGAAAATCGCTGGGCGAGCTTCCACAGTTTCTGCTTTCTTGTATCCTCCCCGGTTTGTCGGGCCAGATACTCGGCTTCGTATTGCATTCCCCTGTATAGTTCACTTATCTTTTGCGGCAGACGCAACCATGCGTTTAACTGATCAAGGCCATGGCGCTGGATGATTGTTTGAGCTTGCTCAAATCTTCTCGCTGCCAAAACATTGTTCAGAATCCACCCCATCTTTTCACCCGCCATAAGTAGCCTTCCGGCTACATAAAGCTCGACAGCATCCACCTCAGCCTGTTCTTGCGGAGTGATCCTTCCGGGTATTTTGGTCAGCCAATCCTGGGCTTCCTTTAATTCTCCGAAATGAGTGCAAGCCAAAGCCACCTCTATTGCCTGACGAACCGAAACCCGGCGGGCGGGCGCTGTCTGGGTGCTTGGCAGATTTCTCAGCAAGTGGGTAAGGTCCGTGACGCATCTGAGCGTCATGTCCTGAAACCGGCCGTGCGACAACAGTAAGAAAAAGTGTTCCTCCACCGACCCTTTGAATTCTTTTTCAGGCAACATCCGCGGCCCTGGTACCTGTTTTCCCGCGAGCGCATAATCGCCGAGCACGCCGGCCGCCACGGCGATCTTATCAGGCTGGCCTGGGACCAGGGTGGACTCGGTAAAAATCATCTTCGAATCCAAGTTGAATTTCTCCAAGGCCTTCTTTTCCTGAGGCGTAAAGCGCCGACCTTTTAGCGGGAAGAAGATCGCGGCGACTTTGCCGCCCGCAAGCCGGGCCAAAATGGCGCTGCCGAGCGTTTGCGCAGCGCCGCCTGCGCCCACTATCAAGTCCGGGCCTCCGGGTTTTTTTCCCAAAGACAGCCCGCCGTGCAGGCAATCGTCGTCTTCCCGTATGAGCAAGCTGCCTTTCTCGCCGGAAAGCAAACACTGTCCGTCGCTTTCAGCTATTGTTTTTTTCAATCCCTTACGTGGAAGATTTATTTGCATGGCCTCCCTGAACTTTTGAATCAAAACCCGGTGCCTTGGACGAAACAAAATTTCGATTTGCGGTTTTTCCACGCCCTGCGCATGGCAGGCGTCTAATAATGTTCGCACGAGTTTATCTTCATCCACCGCCTCGCCCTTGCGGCAATCGCCCAGAATTTTTTCCACATTGATTCCAGCAAGGCCCCGGCTCACCACGATTTTAAACATGAAGGACGTGTCGGGCAAAGGCAAGAAGGAGCCTTGGGGACCAAACGCCATGGCCAGCAAGGTCCCTTTTTTATTGGGATTGACCAGCGCCTGCTCCATTTCCGGACCCAGCAAAACCACATCCGTGTGCTCGTTTCCTTGTCCAAAGTTTGCGCCTTCCAGAGGGCGGGCCCAGCTTTTACGGCTGCCGGAAGCAGCGACCACGTGGTAGTGCCCGGCAGCGTCATTTTCCAGCATGGTTCTTATTAAAAGTGAAAGCAAAGAACGGTACCACCCGAGCAGTACGGGATTGCCGTTATTTCCCCTATATCCCAGGCTAAGCGCAGTGGCGAGCCCCATGATGGTCATCAAAGGAAAAATAGAGTCCTTGTCTTCCAGATCATCAACTGTAAGCGCCTGGTTTTCGGCGGAATCGATCGCCATAACACTCAAAAAGTGAACATAGGAAACAATGGAAGCAAGCTCCGGGAAATTTTTGAGGTAAAGGTGCAATGTTTGCCGCAGTCCATGCTGGAGATACAGGCGCTCAAGACTTTTTTGGTAGAAGGGGTCAGCCTCCATCCTCCTCACGATGGTCTCTTGAACGGCCTTGGCCTCAGATTCAAACTTATCCAGAGTCGTCCCGGAATCCAGTCGCGCTTTGTCGATATTGGTGATGAAAACCTTCACCGGCGCCATCTGGGGCAAGGGCAAGATCAGGCGGAGGGGCGTAACATCCCAGGCTGCGAGTGCCAAAATCAAAGCCCGGTTGGCGGCGTCTTCTCCCCGGAAAGAAAACGGGACATGGCGCGCTTGTGCAGCTTGAACCATGAGATGAACGGCATTTAAATAGTTCTGATCCAAGCGGCCCTGATCGCGGCGGCCAATCAGGAGAAAACCGGCATGAGCCGCCTCAAGAATATCGTCAACAGATTGGTTCTTTTCCATAGCGTTTGGATCAATCGCCACCCCAAATTGAAACCCTTCCAAGGCTTTTTTCGAGATCCTCCCGGAAGCCACCAATGCCTCGCGGGCTAGTTCCAAAATCCGGTAAGCTTCGCCTGCCTGCCGGCTATTCTGGATTCCAGGAACCACCAAACGAAGATTTTTGTGTTGGGCTGTGGCAAATGCCAGTAAAAAGGCACGGCATTGGGTTCGGAAGACATCACGCCCGGGCCCCAGCAGGAAGTCTATGCCATGGGGCGATTCGCTTGGGAACACATCCTGGGCACCAGGTCTTCGTTCCAAAGCGCAGAGGGTAGCCGTGCCATGCAGACGGTTCGATAGTTGTTTGAAAGCGCGAACGAGCTGCTCTTCCGTGGGTGCCCGTCGTTGCAGGTAGAAGCCCTCGGTGATCAACAATCCATTGCCTTGGGCATGGGCATTGATGAGCGCAGCCTCGGGAAGCGTGGGAATTGCAGCCAGGGTGGCGCTGAACTCCATTCCGGCCGCAGGTTCCGCCTTGGCACTGAAGGTTTCGCGCAAGGCGTCCGCGGCCAGTTGTTGATGAAGATAGTTCTTTTCAGCAGGATGGACAAGAACGCTTTTTTCATCGGCATTGATCAGCAGCACATTGCCTTGACGGATAAGGGGGTATCCTGAATGCTCGGGATCGGCGAGCACGGGAATGTCGTATTCTTCACATAACTCAGCGGCATAGCCGGATGGATAGAGCCCGTTAACAATGATGCCTTTCAACCTATAACGAAAATTTTTCACCAAACGGGCCAAGTCTTTTGAATTGGGATGTTGAACCACAAGAATAAAATCTTCATCCTGCGGAATTTGGGGAAGTGCTTGCGTTCCATCATAGGGAATGGCTTGAGCCGAAACTATTTTAGAACTCACCGCGTTACTGCTTTTGAAAATATAACGTGGCGTGGAGGTGGTTGTCCACCCCGCCACGGCCACGGCCGCGAGTTTGATTGAGAAAGCCGTAGCGGCCAACTTTGCGCCAAGCGCAAGCAAGAGCATGCCCGCGGCCGCCGTGACCAGGGGACGCATGCGGCCTTGGTCATTCAGCAGGACGGATTTAATGCGGACAGCGAAAGCACGCAAGCGGTTGGACAAAGCCTGTTCCTCTTGAACTAACAAATGTGCAGGATTCCAAGCCAAAGTGCCGCCCAAAACCAGCGCTTGCCCCAAATGCCGCCGCAGTTGAGCCTGCGCGCGCTTCCCATGAGCGGCCCGGTCAAACACGCTTGCCTGCTGCTCCCAGAGATCGTAGCTGTAAAAAATCAAATGAAATCCGCCTACAGTTGCGGTCTGCAGACTGCCTTGAAGCAAGTCTTGGCCCGGCGTTCGCGAGGTGATGCGCGCAAAAAAACGTTTTCCAAAGGGAACCAGCATTTCCCCGTTTTGCAAACGGGCCTGGGAAAAATCCGGCATGACGGTCGTGTCATAAGGGGCCAGGATTTTTTTATAGTGTTGGCGAAGGGCCGCTAACGGCATACCGAGGCCGGCCAAGTGGTGCAAAACATCCAGCTTGAGCAGGGCCTCCAAAGCCCGGTACCCGCCTCGGACTTCCCGGGACAAGTCCGGTTCCGCCAGGGTTGCCTCTGGATCCGGCCAGGGCATAAAGAAAGGCTCCAGCGAGATAATTTTTTGATCCTGCGCCAGCAAGCGCTGCAGCGGCGTGACCTGATGGCGCAGCAGTGAGAAGTACGGATTGATCAAATCCTGGTGCTGCAGGCGGGGTTTGATGGAAACGCACGCCAGGCCTTGAGCTTTCAGTTGCGCCATAATTTGGCCGGTATGATAGCCCCCGGTTACAAGCACGGCGCTGCGGACCTGCTGCTCCGCCATGCGGGCTTCCAGGTTGCGGACCAAATCCCGGCTGCGCAGGTCGGCATTGTCGTAAAAATCCGAAGCTTCCTGAAGCAGGGCATCCAGGTCAAAGAGGCCGGGATCGAGCATTTGATCCGGATTAAATTGCCGGATAAAATCCGCAAATGCGGTGATGCGAAATTGCCCGGGGTGGAGGCGGTACCGGGCCACCTCGGCGGGCGTGGCCGAGATGTTGAGCATTTTTTGCATGATATCCAGCCGCTGTTCGAACTGATCCAGTTCGGCTTGCCCGGGCCGGGTATAAAGCCGTAACCGCAGGCGGCCATCCAAAGCATCCAGTTCCTGGTACAGGGCGTCCGCCTCCAAGCCCGGCGCACCGCTTTCAGCGTGGGCCAGGTAGCTTTCCACATGGGGTGCATTCAAAGAGGTCAGGCCGGTTTGGCGGGCTTGATCCGCCAAAAACCGGGCATAATGTAAAATGGATTGTTCGCGGTTTTGGAATTTTACCCGTTCCCGGTCAAAGGCCGCCAGCGCCCGGGAATAGAGCCGGGGCTTAAGCTGACCCAACAGGTCCCGCAGGTCGGAAATATAGCCCTGGCTTTCGCTGGTGACAAATTTGGCAACGCCTTCCCGGCCTGCCCGGTAATGGGCCGCATCTTCCACGCCGACGAGACGAATCGGATGGCGGCCCACCGCGGCATAATATTCCGCGCCCGACATGCGGCCTTGGCGCACAAAATAGTCGCCCACTTCCTGCTTGGCCCGCTCGTCCGGGAACGTGGAAAGCTTGCGGACATCAAGCGGCAGCGAAGCGCCTTCCACCCCCACCAGCCGGATGCCCAAACGGCCGCTGAGATAGTCCAGCAGCTTCGCAATATTGCTTTGCACTTCGTAATTGCAATGCAAATCCTGAATATGGATGACCAGCCCCCGGGTTCCGGGAATCGTCCGGGCGACGGTTCCATATTGCCCGGGAACCCTAATCACGCGGTTTTCAAATTCAATTTGGTTGGGACGCAGGACAGGCGGAACAAACGACCAGGCGAGATAAGGAAAAACAAAGGTTAGCAGCACTGATAAAACAGTCAAACGGCTCAAAAAAGGATGTTGCCGTGAAGAAAAGAACGCTTTCGGCCAATGCTTATAAAACACCATTACTCTGCAGCTCCCCATCAGATTCGTTGAGTAGCACTCTTGCAGATCTATTACCAGACAATAGAGCCATGCGGTATCTGAAGCCATATGTTTCATGACTCCTGCGCAATGCAGTGGGAAAGGAAGGGGCGGAAATTATATTGTAGCACGAATTTTTAGGCACTTTGTAAAAGGGTTGTAAAAAAATAATCATGCTCCACTTTGGCAAATTTGCCAAAGATGAAAACCAAACAAGTGGAAGACCGGAAGAGCAATTATTTTCAGGAGGATGCCATGAAACGATGGGGATTTATGCTTTTAGGCAGTTTATTTTTATTCACCGCTTGTACCTCGGGTCATGACACGGCAAGCGCCCAGCAGGCCGTGACACCGGTAACGGCCACGTCGGATAGCAGGCAGGTTAACGGGGCCACGGTCAATGAAGCCCCTCAGCAAGCCGTGGCGGACAATGAAACCGGCGCCGCGCCGCAAGCCGCCCTTGCAAATGATGATGAAGACCAGCCGGAAGCCGCACCATCGGCTGATGACGTCTGGGTCGATCCTGTCACCATTAATGATGACGTGGTAGTTCCCGGCTTCTGGCGTCCCCAAGCCAAGGCGGGCTTTGTATGGCACAATGGTTCCTGGGATGAGGATAACGATTGGCTCCCCGGTTATTGGACCCCGTCAAGGTAGCCTATCATGACCGGGCATGGGTCCCCGGTTTTTGGATCAATGGCACTTGGGTGGAAGGCCATTGGCGGCCCAAAATCAGGAGACCGCGCCGGCTAAACATCAGTTAAGAAAAGGGCGGCCGGACACCAGCCCATCTGATCAGGAAGACCAAGACACCAAGCAAGCAAAACCCCGCTCACGGGCAAAACAGCTTTTGAAAGACAACTAAAGTTTTAATACGTTCCCACAATTCGCCGGGGCTTGCTGCCGAAGGCGTCCCTTTCATATAATATCCATACCGGTCGGGGCTGCCGAAGG
>CAYVTN010000053.1:0-10981 GCA_964454395.1 uncultured bacterium
ACGGCGGGCGGCGCCTTGCCGGCGCGCAATGTGATCCATGCAGTGGGCCCGATTTACAGCCGCAACCCCAGGTCTGCGCCCGATATTTTAAAATCAGCTTATTTGGAAAGCCTGAAGCTGGCCGATAAAATGGCTCTTAAAGATATGGCCTTTCCCTCCATAGGCACGGGCAGTTATGGTTATCCTCTTGCGGAAGCGGCCGCCATTGCCATGGATACCATTGTCCATTATTTAAAAGGACAGACCGGGTTGGAAAAAGTCGCCTTTTATCTTTTCAGCAACCATGATTATGCGGTTTATGCCAAAGCCTTGAAGCCATTGGTGGATAAGTAGATGGATGCCGTCCTGCCCATGATACCGGCCGGCATGAAAGACAAAAAATACCAGGCCGTCTTTTTTGACGCCGGCAATACGTTGTTTTATAACTATCCCTCGGTGGGTTCCATTTATGCCCGGACGGCTTCCGATTACGGGTACCATGCCGACGGGGAGGCGCTTGACCGGGCGTTTAAGGCCGCCTGGGGGCCGTGGAGTTCGAGTCATGCTTTTCCCGTAGGCCGGACGCAGGCCCAAGAACGTTTGTGGTGGTATGGCCTGGTTAAAACTGTTATGCAGCCGGGAGGTCTGTTTCCCGATTTTGATCTTTTTTTCGACGATGTTTATCATCGTTTCACGCAGGCTTCGGTTTGGCGGCTTTATCCGGAAGTGGTAAAAGTCTTAACCTATTGCCGCAAACGTGGTACAATTCTCGGCATTATCTCCAATTGGGATTCCCGTCTGCTCGAGGTATGCCAGGCGTTGGACCTGACCGGTTATTTTGATTTCATTATTGCATCCGCCCAGGCCGGTGTCTCCAAACCTCATCCGCATATTTTTCAGCTGGCGCTGCAAAAAGCCGGCGTGCCGGCCGGCAGGGCCCTGCATATTGGAGATTCCCTGCATGATGATATAGAAGGCGCACGCCGTGTGGGGCTCGACACCTTGTGGATTGACCGCCCGAAGGCTTGTCATGGACATGCCTTGCTGGCGAAAAGCAATACCCTGGAAACAGTCATGTCATTTTGCTAGGAGGAATTATGCGTCGTAGTGTTCTGTTGCTGTTGCTTTTGTTGACCGGATCATTGGCCGTGGCCTGGAGCGCTGCGGCCGCGAACCGGCAAACCCAGCCCAAATTGGTGCTGGTGAAGTTTGATCATTGGAAAACCAGGTTTTTTGGATTGCCCACCGAACTGCCGGTGCTGCTCAAACCGGGACAGCAGTTTGATCCCAAGCAAGGCCGCTATGACTTTGCCGAGGGCTTGCAGGCCATGAATATTTACATCCACCTCAAGCCCAACACCAAGCTGGCCAAGAACTATGAGCGTTTTATCAAGAAGTGGCCCCTTTATCAGGACTTTTTCAAGGCCGTGGATCAGGAAAAATATGACCAGGCCCGGGACCTGCTCCGGCAAATTTTAAAAATAGACAAACAGGACCCGGCGGTTCATTTTTATCTGGGCAGTTTGAGTAGCCATCTGAAAAATTATGCCGCCGCGGAAGCACATTACCGCGACTGTCTTACTTATTACAGTAATTACGGTCCAGCGTACATTCAACTGGCCCGGCTGGCCAAAGCCAGAGGGGATGCGCATGCGGCCAAGGCCTATCTGGAGGAAGCAGTCAAACGGGTGGGGCCGAATGAGCAGGAAGGCGCCGGTGCGTTGGCGCGCAAAATGCTTGACACCTTAAACTAAGCCGGCCAAGCCGGAATAAAAAATCTATCTCACGCAATATCTTATGTTTTTTTCTTTCTTTGCGGCTGCCTGTGCCCGGGACGGGTATGCGGGCTTTGCGTGAGAAAAATCTTTATTTATTATGAATCTTTTAAAAATTATCTACGCAAAAACGTAGATATTGAAAATACCGACTCTAAAAGTGTATAGCGTGGAAATACAAACTCTAAGGGTGAAATTCGCGACAGCATGGCTCACGTCCGGGGTAAAAACCGGCCCCGGGACGGCCGGGACAGGAGCGGGTTGCCCTGCAAGGAGGACAATATGCCGGTGATTAAAAAAGTGGAGTCAGGAAAATTATTGTGCTTGGAAGGCCTGGGAGGCGATGAGGACGTTCAAGCGGCCAGAAGCCAGTTGTTGACCTATGTCAATGAAAAACGCATATCCGTGAGCGGGGAACCATTTACCTTGTATTATGATGATCCCGACCAGTTGGATTTTAACCAGGCCCATTTTGGGGTGGCCCTGGCCTTGGCCGGTGAAACCTTCGGTGATGGCGAGATCGTGGTTGTTACCCAGACCGTGATGAAAGTGGCCAGCGCCGGCCATAGCGGCGATCGCCAGGCTCTGGGCGCGACGCTGAAAGACTTGCAACAGTGGGCCCGGGAGCATCAATTCAAGCCTCAAGGCGCGCTTCGGCTCTATTACCGGCCCGCCGGACCGGATCAATCCGGCGGCTGGCTTGACCGGGTGGCGGAACTGCAACTGCCGGTTGTCAAAACAGCCTGAGGAGCAGCAGTGGACCTGGTTCCCATTGATGATGAGGCGCTGGTTAAATGGCGCCAACAATACAAGGCCAGCCTGGGCTGTCCGGTGATTACCGATGTTCATGAAGCTTTGTGTCAAATGGGACGGCCCCATGCCCTGGAGGCCCTGGACCATCCGGTCGGTTACGCGGTGGTCAATTACGAAAACAACCTTGGCCTGAAGGCGCCGGTGGTCAGTGAGCTCTTTTTTAATGTGAAAAAAAGCCGGGTGGTGCGCCAGCTGTTAACGGAGTTGATTGAACGCATCGCCCCGGCCTCGATCCTGGCCCGTTCCGATGAAGCCGTGGTGTTTCCCATGTTAATGGAGATGCGTTTTCCCAACCAGGTCCACACCACGCTTTACCAATTGGATCAGATACCATCCTGGACGGAAGACCGGGCGCTGACCATTGTGGCCAGCACAATGGATGAAGCGCAGGAATTGCTGCCTTATTATGCCCAGGTGCCGCCGTTGTTGGGCGGTATTCCCGAAGAAAGGGCGCTGCTCAAGAGCCTGGCCGCGTGGGAGCATTATCGTCTGGAAACGGACGGACACATTGTGGGCGTGGCCTATGCCGTGCCCCAGGATGACCGTTATGTATCAGTCATGACATTGATTGAACCGCAAGCCCAGGGTCAGGGCTTTGGCAGGTACCTGACGGCTTTTTTGGCGGGTAAATTAATCCGTCATCAAAAAATTGTTCTTGCCGCCGTTCCTTATGAACAGGATCGGGGCAAGTATTTGCTCGAATCTTTGGGGGCCAGATTGGCGGGGCATGACTTGATTTTTAAACCTCCGGGGACCGGCCTTTAGGCGTATGATATACTTTGAAATATTATTAAAGCAGGTCCGGGGCCGCGTATTGGATTCTGTATTTCCAACATCTACGTTTTTTCGCAGCTGATGGCGTCCCTGTCATAACAATATCTCCACCCGGTCGGGGTGGATCATTTAAGCCGCAGGGGCACAAGTGCCGTGCCCCTGCCAAATAGAAAAAATTCTCACAGCGTTCACAGAGAACACTGAGGCAGGTCAAGAAAATAGTGCTGTTGCTTTTCCTCTGTGATCTCTGAGGGCTTTGTGAGAAAAGATTTTTTTCCGGCTTTGCCGGCTTGGTTGCAATGGCACCAAGAGTCGTGGAGGCAGGGTATGGCGAAAAAATTTTTTGTACTGCAACATGTGGCATGCGAACCACTGGGGATTTGGGAAGAAGAATTAAATCGCTGGCATGCCCGCTTTGAGACCGTCAACCTATGGGAGGGAGACGAGGTGCCTTCGGCCACTGATACCCTGGCGGCTATTGTTCTGGGCGGGCCAATGAATGTGGATGAAACGGACAAGTATCCCTTTTTGGGCAAAGAGGTGGATTTCATCAGGACTTTAATTGAGGATGACAAACATGTGCTGGGTGTTTGCCTGGGGTCGCAATTAATGGCCAAGGCCCTGGGGGGGCGAGTCGGCAAGGGGCCCAGAAGTGAAATCGGTTACAGCAATGTCACCCTGACGCCCAACGGCGCGGACAACCGGTTGTTCCGGGGATTTCCCATGACGGTGCCGGTGTTCCAATGGCATGGACAAGGGTTTGAATTGCCGCAAGGCGTGGAGCACCTGGCCACGAGCGAGGATTTTCCCAACCAGGCTTTTGCTTATAAACATGCCTGGGGATTGCAATTTCACGCGGAAATTACGCCGGAATTGGTGGAGGGCATGGCCAAGGCCTATGCCGGGGAATTGGAAGTTCAACCGGGGGTGACCAGAACCAAGTTAAAGGAGCAGGCCCTGGCCCAGGGACAAATGGTGGCCCTCTATGGACGTCAAATCATAAGAAGGTTTTGGGATTCTGTTACGGAAGTTTAAATCATCGCAACATAAATGGAACTGGCGTGCCGCCGTGGCTACCGGCGCAGGACTGTTGGTAGCGCTTTATTGGCTGACGTACGGCTATTTATCCCTGTGGGAAGGCCGGGCCCTGCACTGGTCCCGGTTATGGCCGGACATGCTGCCCGGTATTGGCCTGTTGTTTTTGGTGTTCATGAGCCGGCGCCATCCCGGTCCCTACGGCACGGCCTTGCTGCTTACGGGCTTGTTGCTTTTGGGGGTTGCCGTGGTTCAGCACTGGGCGCTGATGCAGGCTTTGGCCATCAGCCTTCCAATCATGGCGGTGGGGGCCTTGCTCTTGATGTGGAAATCCTCCCTGGCGCTTAACTCTAAGTGACTTGTGTGAAAAGCAGGCTGATCTGTGGCCGGCAGTAAAAAACACTCGGCCATGCTGTCTGAGGAAGCAAACGACGGAACTCAAGGATAATTACCGGAGGGCAATTAATGAAATCATGCATTCTTATTTTGGATGTGGACTTCGAGGTCTGCCGCGTTGTGGCAATGACATCAGATTATGAAGTGGTCAGCCAAAAGCAGGAGGAGTGGTATCCCAATAGCGAGGAGGTCTTTGGCGGGCAGGCTGCCCAGACCCTATGGGAAAAAGTACAAACCCTGATCAAAAGCATGGTGGACGAGCTGGAGGGCTGGACCATTTCGGCCCTGAGCCTGACCGGCAATGCCGGGGGGACGGTGGTTTGGCATCGCGAAACATTTGCACCGCTGGCCTGCCTCTTTGACAACCGGGACGAGCGGGTCAAGGAATTGGCGGCCGGCCTCAAGAGCAATCGCCGGGAGCCCATGGTTCACTTTCGCACCGGCTTGTTTATCGATCCCCGCTGGCCGGGGATACAGTTGGCTTGGTTGTTGAACGAAGCCAAAGGATTGCGCAGCGCTGCTCTGGAAGGGCAGCTGGCTTTTGGGTCGGCGCTGTCATGGATCTTGTGGCAATTAACCGGCGGCGCCATGCATGCCATGGATGCAGCTTCTTCTTCCCAAACCTTGCTTTTCGACTTGAGCACCTACCGATGGGAAAGTCAACTGATGGCGGCCTTCAATGTCCCCAGTACACTCATGCCCCATATCGGCCAGAACGATGATTTTTATGGCGAGACGTTGTCCCATCTTTTTGGGCGTTCGCTGCCGATTGTGGGTTTTACCAACCATGCCTCCGCCCAATTGTATGCCTTGCCGGTGAAAGAACCGGAATACCTGATGAGCTGTTATGATCAGGCATTGCACTTGCAGGTGCCGCGGGGCTTCGCACCTTCCATTGTGGCCAATATGGTTTCCAGCATGGCCTGGGTCACGGAAGGCCATCCCTTTTTCAAATTGACCTGCCATGTGCCGGGATTTGGTGCCGGAGTGCGTTGGCTGGCCCGGCATATGAAACTGCCCCCCACACTGAGCGGCCTCGATCAGGCGGCAGCGCAAGCCAGTACCGGATCGTCGCTGATGATGGTACCTGCCTTTGAAGGATTTGGACCGCCTTTTTTTGATCCTCTTGCCCAAGTGGCCATACTGGGCCTGACCGAAGATACGGTGCCGGAAGATTTGGCCAAGGCCTTGCTGGAATCCCAAGTCCATCAATGCAACCAAATCATGCGCCTGGTGGAAACCATCACCAAAAGAAAAGTGAACACCATCGTGGCCGACACTCGGCGGCAACTTTGTGACGGCCTGATGCAGATGCAGGCAGACATTGCCGCCAGGGAAGTCATTTATTATCCCAACCTTTCCCTGTCCTGGCTCGGTGCGGCAGCCATGACGTGGGGTAAATTATCAGGGCCGGCGGCCATGGACAACCTTCAGGTCAAATTGGATCAGGAACGCCGCCGCTTTGAACCGCAAATGGATGAAAGCCTGGCGCAAAAAAGACGCCACCTCTGGCATGAGGCTTTTGAAAGGGCCAAAGGATGGGCTTTTACCTGAAAAAACGGTAACGAGTTCTTGTTGCGGATTGGGTGCGATTTTTTTCGCCTCGTTACAGGGGCACGCATGCCGTGCCCCTGCGGTTTCATGGCAGGGACGTATTGCATACCCACCCGCTTTGTGTATATCGTCAGGGCATGTGTAGGGGTGTATTGCAATACACCCCTACGCAATAAGCAAGGGATATTGAAGCAGGGGCACGGCATGCCGTGCCCCTGCAATGGGCGTGAAAAACCAAAGACACCCTTTCCGAAACGAAAACTCTGCCGATAAGGATTTTATTTCCCGACCACCTTTGGGAATGAAGCGCGAATGGAATAACCAGCTCATCCAAACAGCAGAAAGGAAAGACATTGATTAAAAAAGTATTTAAAAGATTGCAGGAGAGTCTTGAAAAAGTTCAGATTAGTGCCATCAGCAAATGGTTGTTTTTTGGCATTCTGATAGGTCTTGTCGCGGGGTTGGGGGCCTGGGTGTTCATGCTGCTGCTCAAAGGCTGTCAGCATTTGTTTGCCGAAAGGATGCTTTATCATATGGCGCCGGCCACGGCTCATATGACCGGAGAAGTCTTCACTTTATTGGGCGTGAAATGGTGGTGGCTGATCCCCTTGATTCCGACTTTTGGGGGGCTGATTTCAGGGTTGCTGGTGTTCATTTGGGCGCCGGAGGCCGAAGGGCATGGAACGGACGGGGTTATTTCAAGTTTCCATCATGGCCGGGGCATGATCCGCAACCGCGTACCCATCATCAAAACCCTGGCGTCGGCCGTCTTGATCGGCAGTGGCGGTTCGGCCGGCCGTGAAGGTCCCATTGCCCAAATCGGAGCAGGCTTCGGCTCGTTCCTGGGCAGGCTTTTGAATGTGACCGTCAAGGACCGGCGCTTGATGGTTTTGGCCGGTGGTGCCGCCGGCATTTCGGCCATATTCCAGGCACCCCTGGGCGGCGCTATTTTCATGACCGAGGTGTTATACCGCAATCATGAGTTGGAGACAGAAGCGCTCATTCCCGCGGTCATTGCCTCCCTCACCTCCTATTCGGTGTACACCCGTTTGGTGGGCCGCGAATTGTTGTTCAGCATACCGCCGGCCCTGCGTTTTGAGAGGGCCGAAGAATTGATTGCCTACCTTCTTTTGGGATTGGTTTGTTCGGTCGTGGGGATTTTCTATGTCAAAACTTTTTATGGCCTGCGCGATCATTTTTTCAAACGCCTGAAAATGCCGATGGTGTTAAAACCGGCGCTGGGAGGCTTGCTGCTGGGATTGCTGGTCCTGGTATTGCCCCATGTCTGGGGCGGCGGTTATGATGTCATGCAGCTGGCCATGGCCCAAAAAATGGGCGCTGTGTTGATGTTGTTGCTGGTGGTGGGAAAAATCCTGGCCACCTCCTTTTCCATCAGCTCCGGAGGGTCGGGCGGTGTGTTCGCGCCCTCCCTGTTTATCGGGGCCATGCTGGGCGGCGGCATTGGCGCCTTGTTTCATCAATGGCTGCCCGCCAGTTATATGCCCGATGCCACGGCCATGGTGGTGGTGGGCATGGGCGGCTTTTTTGCGGGCATTGCCAAGGTGCCCATTGCCAGTATCATCATGGTCTCCGAAATGACCGGTGGTTACGGCTTGCTGGTGCCCATGATGCTTGTGTCCGCCATTACCGTCCTGTTTACCCGGCATTACAGCCTTTACGAAAAACAAGTGGCCCATACCATTGACTCACCGGCGCACAAGGGCGATTTTATCACCGACTTGCTGGCCGGTCTGACCGTGGGAGACACCCAGGCGCTGCAGACCCATCCTTTGACATTGA
Organism: uncultured bacterium; assembly: GCA_964454395.1. Lineage (GTDB taxonomy): Bacteria > Oederibacteriota > JAAXVQ01 > JAAXVQ01 > JAUVAV01 > CAVQBK01. Next base: position 8,127 of record CAYVTN010000053.1, read on the forward strand.
AAGCCACAGACCCGCTCTCGGCCATTTTTCGTGTTTTCAGCGAACGGAAGCAAAATTTTGTGCCCGTGCTGGATCAGGAAAATATGGTGCAGGGCATTGTATACTTTGACGATCTGCGTGACATTTTATTTGAAAATGAATTGGATCTGAAATTAATCATTGCCGCCGATGTGGCCAAAACGGAGTTTCCCTATATCACGCCTCAGGAAAATTTGCATAACGTGATCACCAAATTTGCCCTGCACAAAGTCAATGAACTGCCCGTGATCATAGAGGAAAAGGGGCAGCTTAAGGGCATGTTGACCGAACAGGAAGTCATTTTGACCTACAATAAAAAGCTGGAAGCCATGAAGGCCACCGAGATAGAACTGATGGCCAGCCGGGGCGGCTTTATTTAGTTTCTGTATTTCCAACATCTGCGTTTTTCGCAGCTGTGGCGTCCCTGTCGTAACAATATCTCTACCCGGTCGGGGCAGATGATGTGCAGGGAACAGTCGCGACTGTTCCCTGCACACGCCCGATGTTTTTATTCCGGCTCTGTCGGCTTGGTTTCTTTATTAGGGACCAAAGAAAAAATGATTGATTGCTTGGGCGTTACCCACTAAAATTGATGAACTTGGCCGGACAATCCTGAAGGAGGCTTGGCATGCATAAAGTAAAGGAATTATGGAACCGTATTCTTTTTCGCGAACCGGTTGATCCGGAATCGGTTTTTGAAAACCGCCTGTCGCAAACCGAGGTCAAGGACGGCTATTTGAACCTTTCCAATATGAATATTCCGATACGTTATTTTATTGATGATGAAACCATTAACGTGGTGATGATCAATGTGAACGGCACCGAAGAACGACCCGTCACCTTTCGCTGCCGGCAGCGCAAAACCGAGGGGAAGAAAGGCAAGGTTTTTAAACGGCAGCGTTTCTGGCCGGTCGATTTTGCCTTGAAGGAATGGTTTCAAAAACAGCAAATCAGCGAGGGCGATCTGGTGCTGATGGCCATTGCCCAAAAAAGCAATTACCTGATCTTTCGGACCATCAAGCCCAAAACCTTGCTGATGCTGCATGACCGGCGCAATACGGAGCGGCGGGCCCTGGAAAGACGCTTTGACGACGACCGCCGCAAAACCATTGTGCATGTGGCGGTTGACCGCAGGCAAAAGGACCGGCGCCGCAAGGACCGGCGCGCCAATGAAAGACGCCTGAAATAGTCGCCGGCACCTGTGAAAGAATGTTTCATTTCCGGCTTGGCCGGATTAAATTGAGATGTGTGAGGGCAAGCAAATGTTGTGGATTGCGGGATTGGCCTTGATAGGCCTTAGTGCGGGCGTGCTTAGCGGCATTTTTGGCATCGGCGGCGGGATATTGATTATTCCGGCCCTGATTTTTTTCTATGGCATGGAGCAAAAATTGGCCCAAGGCACCACGCTGCTCATGATGGTACCGCCTGTCAGCCTGTTGGCCGCGCTGGAATATCTGAAACGGGGCCAAACCAACTGGCGGGCCTCCCTTTGCATTTGTCTGGGATTCGTGCTTGGCGGCTATCTGGGCTCCAAATGGGCCGGGGGCGTGCCCTCTATTTATTTGAAAAAAGCATTCGCCATTCTTATGATCGGCGTGGGCATAAGAATGTTTTTTAAGTAGACACGCCATGCATGACATCTCTACGATCGTGCACGGCAGAAACGCACTATCCGGGAGGCCCCATAGGGCCGTTGCATGCTGATTTTTTAATGGCGAGCAGGCCTGTTCTGTCGTAAAATCACCAGCGATCCAAGTTGACCAATGGAGGAAGAGTATGAAGAAAAATACGGAAGGTTATAAAGAAATTCTGATCGTGCCTATCGGCAAGGTGATGGTTGATATTTTAAATGAAATCACCGTGGCCTTGAGAAAAACCTATCAGTGCCATGTCAAGTTGGGGCGTTCGGAGGAACCGCCCACGGATTGCTACTCTGATGAACGGCGGCAATTTGATGCGGAAAAACTGGCCCAGATGTTGGAACAGCGCCGCCATTCCAAGTTGATGGCAGTGTTGGGAGTTGTGGACGGCGATATTTTTTACGGCGATAAAGCCTTTGCCTTTTGCATGAACAAGCCCCAGCAGGCCCTGGCGGTGATCGGGCTTAGCCGGCTTCGCCCTGAGTATTACGGCAAACCGGCGGATATTGAAATCTTAATGCAGCGCGCCGTAAAGGAAGCCATTTATCAGGCGGCCATGGCCGCCGGCCTGGCGCCCTGCAACCAAAAAAAATGCCTCCTTTCGCCGTCAGCTTCTCTGTGGCGCCTTGATGAGAAGACGCCGCGCTTATGTGATGTCTGCCGGGGAAAGGTGGCGGCCTTAATGCCCAAGGCCAGAAAAGAGCAGGAGGCGGAAAACATCAATGGCGAAGGACCGGATGGCCAGCCGCGGGTGATGGAAGACGACCAGCCCCAAAGCCATGACCGCACCGACGATGAATCGGAAATTGCCTCGGAAATGGTGGAACCGGAGGGGCCCTTGGCTTCGGAAGAGGAAGCGCTCCATAACGACGGACAGGAATTGGACGAACCCATGGATGCCGACGCCCGGGGTGAGTAAACCCGCAATGGCCGGCATGCCCATAAGGAATTTGCAAATGATCTCTTCCCCGGGCGTCGGCGGCCGGGAAATTGATGTGCCCGTACTGGCGCGAAAGCTGGTAGCCCAAGGCCATCCGACATGGGTCATGTGCCGTCCCGGAACTTTGGTGGAAGAGCTTTCCCGGCAATGGTCCATCCCCACCGTGCCTACCGGTGTGACCTGGTATTTCAATCCTCTGGAGATCCGGAAAATCGCCCGCTTTTTAAAACAGGAAAAAATCCAAGTCATTCATGCCC
>CAYVTN010000054.1:0-10947 GCA_964454395.1 uncultured bacterium
ACTCAACGAGATGCGCTTGCGCAATTGGCAAAGTCAAGTGCCGATCCAGCCACCCGGGCAGTGCCGCTTATAGTGGCTTGTTATCATCAATTAGACAAACAAGCTTTAAATAATGATGACCTTCATGGGCTGCTGATCGAAGGGCTGATCATGCTGGTCAACGAGAAAAAACCAGGAATTATTGCCGGATTATGGGAGAGCATTGACAAAAATCAAATGACGGATCTGGAATCCAGAGTAAACAGTCTGGTTCAGGTATTATATGAAGATGTACTTGCAGCAGAACCTATTGCCTCTACCAAAGATAAAAAACCATTTTATGCATTTTTGGCCCGCTATACCTTTTATCAAACCTTGCAGACCTATAATCAAGACCATGATGCGTTGGATACAGTGGTGCCGATGACTGTTTGGCTGACTAATGGGCCGGTGGCTGAATATGCTGCCGACTTAAGTGATGCTTGCTATACCAATATAAATAATATTATGCAGCACAGAACCATGGTGGGCAGCCTTTTGTTGACAACAGGACAAGGCAGTGAAAAGAGCTTTAATGGGGCGGCGATTCTGTTAAAAAATCGTTATCAAGGTAAAACGGTGTGGATTTTAACCCTGATCAATCCGTTGGAAGAAACGTGCAAAGACCTTATAACCGATGATATTTTAAATGGGATTATCAGGCATGTTGAAAAAGCAGCCAAAGCGTACAATGACACTCATCCTGATGACAAAATTGGTTATTTAATGATTCCCGATGAGGATTCCCCATTAAAGGCTCTAAGTAATCGCGAGGACGTAATTGATAGTAGTCTTAATCGATTCGGTAAAGAGGAAAGCGTTTCTGTTGAAATAAATGAAAATCGTTTTGGCAATATTAATATTACCCATAAATGCCGTATTATCGCGAAGCTGCAGGGCAACGGTAATTACAAGTATGTGAAAAAAGATGATTATGGTTGGGCGGTATTTCAAACCACGCCGGCAGCCGCATTGCTGGTGCTGGCCGCGCTGCTTAGCGGCAAGCCATTGGACGGGCATGAAGCGGGGCTGATGATGGCCGCGGGGCTCGGTTTGTTTTGGTTGTTCAAGTGGTTATTCCGACAGCCATGGGTGAAAAACGGGCTTGACCAAATGGCCGATCAGTTAAAAAACCTCAATGCAGCGCGCTTAACCATGCCTTTCAAAATCAAATCGTCCAAACGGTCCTCGGACGAGGAACATGGTAAAGAACAGCAGTGGCGCAAGGTGGTGCTGTCCTTGCTGGCTTTCGGGCTGCTGAGCACCATTATCCTGATCCTGATGCATCTCCATCTCGGTGAGGGGGCTTTAAGCATCTTCGGGGCCCACCCCCTTGGCCACGACCAATCCTTAGGAGCAGCCTTAAGCCTGCCCCTGGGGATTGGCATGATAAAAAATAAAAAGCCCTTAGATAAAAGAGAAGCCCTTTACGGCACGTCCCTCACCGAGCCTGCTCAACCGCTGTTGCAACTCATCCGCCTGCCCCGAGCCATTTATATGGCGCTGTTGTGGGGTCTGTTTTGGCTGATGGAGCGCGTGCGTCCCTATCCCGGGAAAAATGCCATAACCCCCCAAGCCCGGGCGCAATGGCAAACGATGAAACAGCGTTATTTTCCGGCCCGCCGGATGGATGCGGCCAGTTTTAATCTTCATCAGCTTGTCAGCGGGACATACAACGGCCGCGGGGTGCAGGCCTTTTTAGGCGAGTACCGGGAATTGGACAATCAACCGGGGCTCGCGGAACTTAATCTCCAGCCTGCGATTTTACAAGCCTTGCAGGCGCCGGAGGCGCCGACGCCGTGGGCGGTGTGGCAGCACCGCTTGGCTTATGCCTTGGCGCGCCAGGTGCTCTATTACCGCAGCGCGCAGTATCATGAACTGACGCTAAGCCAGCAATGGCGGTTTACGATGAGTCAATGGTGGGGAAGGGTCGATCGCGCGGCTTATGCTCAAAAAATGGAGACCAGCCGGACAGGCTTAGGCCGACTGTTTAACGCACCTGAAAACCGTGTCCTGTTGCGGGCCGCCGGGAAACAACAGCAGGTTGAGCTGTTGCAAGCAGCGGTTCAATGGCTGGAAAGCAATCCCATGGATCCACATAATCTGGATGTTCTGATTCAGGTGATGAACCGGTTACCGGCAAGCCGCCGCCGCTATCTGGGCGACTGGGTAAGGAACCAAAGTCCCCTTGGAGACAGAGCGGTTGTTCCTGTTTATATTCCCAAAATCATTGATCAAGAACAGCGGTCCATGATGAGGCGGCTTATGCGCCTGCTTAGGTCCAGCGGCCGCTTTGATCAGTACCAGCCTAGGCGGCGGCCGCGGCAACGCTTACAGCAGATGGCCCAGGCGGCCTGAGAGAAACAGGGGTTAGCGCGCTTTTTCAGCCAGCATGATGATGTCCATGGCCCAGTTGGGCCACAGGCCGCCGGTAAATGCCAGCCAGGGTGCTTTGATGTCATCGATCCAAGCTTGGGGTAAAAAGGGAATCCAATTGCCCGTGTGCCTGATCACGCGCAAGCCGTGAGCCTGCAACTGGCGTTTTAAAATAGCGGGCGTATAGGCGCGCACGTGGCCGCAATTGGAGAGGTTGTAATCAAGCCAGCGGGGATAGCGTCCCAGCAGCAGACGCAGCCGGTTTTCAAAGGAAGCCAGATTGGGCGTGGTCAGAAGCAGCCGGCCGCCGGGCTTGAGCACCCGCTGCAGCTCCTGCAAAAAGCTGTCCGTGTCCACCAGATGTTCAATTACCTCGCCGGCGAACACCAGCTCAAACGTTTCATCTCCATAAGGCGCGGGCTCCCTGGTCAGATCGCAGACCTTGGCTTCCAATCCTTTGACCTTGGCCTGGGCCACGGCATTGGGGTTGATGTCCATGCCCGACACGCGCCAACCCCGGCTTTGCCAATAAGCCATCCAGGCGCCGTCGGCGCAGCCCGCATCCAACATATGGCCCGGGTCCAGGCGGCCAAGGAGGACCGCGCATTTTTTCAAGCGCGATTCGCGAAATTCAATGGAAAAGGCCCGCTGGGCATTGTATTGGGCAACGGTTTTGGTCATAACAGTTCCTTTAGTTAAAGGTGCTCCACCAATAACATAAGCCTGCCGCGCCGTCAATCATATCCACACGCGGTTATCCCTAACGTCCGACGATGTTAACTATATGCTGTTAAAAAACAAAGGCACCTATCCGCAGATGACGCAGATTGCGCGGATTAAGAAAAAATCTTTAGGATGAGCTGCGCTCCTTAAAAACATTGTTTAGATTCATAATTTTTAAGAGTTTAATCTGCGTCATCTGCGGATAAAATTCTTTTAAAATAATCAAAAGAGCGAAGACCGCTATCAGTAAATTAAACCTTACACTGCCGGCGCAGGTGGAAAGAAGTCCCTTTTTAGAGGATAATCTTTCTTGCCAAATCAGCACTTTATCCTTTATGGTAGAGCTATTTCCCCATACGCGTTGACGCGAAAAAAAGAAGCCTTTCAATTTAACCAAGGAGGAATACTGCCATGCCGGAGGCTGTGGATCACCCTGTTAATTTAACCGTCGATTACCCTGATCGTGCCTTGAACAAAGTCTCGACCTTTTTTCGTATTATTCTGATTGTGCCTATAGGCATCATTTTAGCTTTGCTGTGGGATGGGCGGGGAAGCCTGATGGGCCTGGTGGTGCTGCCCACCGTGCTCATGCTGCTTTTTCGCCATAAATATCCCAAATGGTGGTATGACTGGAATTATGGGCTGGTGAGATTCTGTTATCAAGTCTTTGCCTACCTCTTTCTCATGGATGACCGCTATCCTTCCACTGATGAAGAACAATCGCTGCATCTGCAGCTGCCTTATCCCCAGGTGGCAACCGAGCTCCATCCCGGGCTCCCTTTGGTCAAATGGTTGCTGGCCCTGCCCCACTACATTGTGCTGGCCATCCTGGGTCTTTATGGAATCATTCTGGTGGTGATTGCCTGGTTTGCCATTTTGTTTACCGGACGTTACCCCAAAAGCATGTTTGCCTTTATTGAAGGTCTGATGCGGTGGGAGTTGCGCGTCATCGCTTATGCTTTTTTGCTGACCACCGACAAGTATCCGCCCTTTGCTTTGAAATAAGCTGTTGCGAAAAAATCCTCTGAAAGGCGACGCCAAGCCTTCTCCGGGGGAGCGGTTAAACATTACCCGTCCGGCACCGATACTTGAATAGGTGGAGTTCTGGTGGCGGATGTGCATCCGCCAAGGGAAAGCTTCAAAAGCGGAGAAATTCACCATAACCGGATGAACAGAGGCCGTCATAACAAAAGGGCGAGATGTTGCTCGGGGAAAGGGAAGAGGCATGCAGTCATGGCAGTAAGAAGGGGATGGCTGAAAAACAAATATGTCCTGGCGTTGCTGATCTTCGTGATGTTTTCAGCCGGCGTGCATATGTTGTCGGTTTTTATTTATACTCTTAAAACCCTGGATTTTGAAAAGATCAATTATTTTAAAATCCTGCAGATGGATCTTTTGTTTCCTGCACTCAAGAACGGACCGGTCAGTTATATTATCTCTTTGGCCATCGCGATCTTCGGTTACCTGACCATTGTGATGCTGCTGCGCCAAATTGAAAACGTTCAGTCCTGAGGCGGCTCCAACGCTTCACCGGGATCCATGACCACGACGTTGCCGTTCAAATCTATTTCCTTTAATACCATGATACCTTCTTCTTTCATAGGCAAGTGGTGGCGCCAGCTGAGCCCCAGGGTAAGGATGCGCCCTTCCTGCCGTGTGGGTTTTAGCTGGCAGGTGCCGGCAATCAGGTGTTCCCGCCGGGTGAGATATTGATAATGGCCCTGGATGGAGCCGTCCCTGGCGGTCAGTCCCAGCATCTGCCCATAAGCAATCAGTCCGCCCTTAAAAGAAACCCAGACCCGGTTGCCGGTCTGCTGAAAATGATAGAGAATGGCATCTTCCGCCAGACCCAGGCCTTGATTGGTCAGGGGCCGGAATATTTTTTTATGATAATTGATCAGCCGTTGATTGGGCGCCAGCAGGGATTTGCTCATTTTGTAATAAACCAGCCGGATATCACCATCTAGGGGAAGAAAGGTTTCCTGGTCCACCTGAAAGCCCAGGCGCAGGTAAAAATCCCTGGCGCCCTTGCTGGCATCCAGGCAGACACTGTCTTTACCGTTCTTGAGCGCATGCTTTTCCAGATAAGCCATAATGCATTTACCCAGGCCCTGACGCTGATAAGCAGGATCAATAAACACCCGCTTGATCAAAGAACCCACCAAGGTGCCGGTGGCAATGATTTTCTTATGATCCACCATGACCACGGTATGGCCATTGACCACATCGCGCAAAATCCGCTGGGGCGTATGCAGCTGTTTATGATAGGCCGTGCCGGCCGGCGGATAATTAGATAACGTATCGGCATCCACCGCGCGGTAAATCAATTCCTTGAGCTCCGCCAGGTCATCCGGTCGGAAGAGGCGTATGGGATAGGCCGGTTTGTTCAAGAGCCCTCCTTGGGCACAGGACGGGTTGGGTCCGGAAGTTAAAGCATCCAGCCAATGGCAATCAGCAGGTCCGTGGCCAATATGAGGCCCACATTGGCGCCCTGGGCGGCTACCATGGCCTCGAAATGCTGATGTTCGGTCAAGGCCGTGCGGCAGGCTTTCCAGGCCAAAGGCAAGGTCAGCAGGCCGAGCAGCACCGGCAGGGGAAAAAAGCCGAACACCGCACCCATGATAATAATGAAATAAACCGTGGCCAGGGCCGTGGTATAAAGAATGGCGGCAATATCTTTTCCCAGCAAAATTACCAGGTGCCTGCGGCCGCCTTGGGCATCGGCCGGGGCGTCGGGAAATTCATTGAGCAACAAAAGCAAGGCGGTCAGGATGCCCGGTGGAATGGAGATCAGCAGCAATGGCGCGGTTATGGTGCCGGCCTGGGCGTAATAGCCACCGACCACTACCAGGCTGCCCAACCCGATACCCGCGGCCACTTCCCCCAGGGCTATTTTGGCGAGCACCCCGGTGTACAGCAGCATAATGGCCCCGCCGCTTATCATGATCACCAGCAGCGGCCAGCCGGTCTGCACTACCAGATAAATACCAATGGCCAAGGCCGCGGCCAGAATTAGGACGGTGATCCATTTAACCTGCCGGGGCGTGGTGCGGCCGGAAGGCAGGTTGCCGCTGCCTCCGGAAAAAGGCGTGCGCCGGGTATGATAATCGATACCCGTGCGGTGATCAGAGAGTTCATTGAGTAAATTGACGCCCGCGTGGGCCAAAACCACGGCCAGCAAGGCCGGGAAAAACCGCAGGGGATGAAAGACGTGATCCTTGAGCGCCAGGGCCGCGCTGATGGCCATCAGCACCACCGGCAAAAGCAAAAAAGGTGCGCGTATTTGCGCCAGCCATATGGCCATAACATTGGATGTCATTACAAGCTCCTTTATGGAAATGGGGCCGGCATAGCATGTTGAATTGCAGCCTGTAAAGAGGGCAATGCCGGTTACATGATGGGCGCAGCAGACGGGTTTCGGTGCTTTTCCAGGAAGACCAACACCAAGTCAGCCGTCATTTTCTCCGCTTTGAACAGGCGATAGCCGCACTTCTGAAAAAAATACAGATGCTGCTTGTTGGTCAAAGCCGTGGTCAGTTCAAAACGCTGAGCTGAAGCAAAGCGGGTTTCCAGAGCATCCATGAGCGCGCAGCCAATACCCTGGTTGCGGAAGTCGGAGTGCACCATTAAATGGCTGATATAACAGCTCCCGTCCTGAAGGCAGCCGCGCACCGTGCCGATAATGGTGTTGTCTTCAACTGCTTTGAGAATCACGTGCTGGGCGCATTCCCGGCGGATATCTTCCAGGGCAGGGACAGCAGGCGCCCTATGGAAGTCAAAGGACAGAACAGTTCGGGGAGATGCCATAAGGTGCAAGGCCAGAATTTCCGCAGCATCTTCTGGTGTTGCCTGTTTGATCAACATGGGGTCCTCGAAAGTTTGGTTGCTGATTACGTTATAGCTTAACCCTTTGAACGTTGTCAATCAATTAGCAGCCTGCCAGGGCAATGACTGATGAAGCACGAAACAAGGTTTTTACAATCGTGACTTGCAGGGCCGTGAAATTTTGTTTATGATAGGGTTTTTGCGGCCAAAGGCACCGAGACCACATCAACCAAAGGAGACTACAGGTATGGATGTCGCACTGATCACAGGGGTAGGGGGGTTAATCGGCTCGGAGACAGCCCGCTTTTTTCATGAGCAGGGCTTCTTTATTGTGGGTGTTGACAATGACATGCGCCGCTATTTTTTCGGGGAGGAAGCGTCCACGCTTTGGAATCAGAAAAAACTGGAGGAGGACTTGACCCGCTTTAAATGGATTCAGGCGGATGTCCGGGATCAGCAGGCCATGGAAGCGGTGTTTGGGGAATACGGCGCCGACATCAAACTGGTGGTGCACACAGCCGCCCAGCCTTCCCATGATTGGGCGGCCAAGGAACCGCTGACGGATTTTACCGTCAATGCCAACGGCACGCTGACCATACTGGAACAAACCAGGCTGCACGCGCCCAAAGCAGTCTTTATTTTCACCTCCACCAACAAGGTCTACGGCGATACACCCAATACCCTGCCCCTGGTGGAACTGGACAAGCGCTGGGAGGTGCCCGATGATCATGCCTTTCATATCGGGATCAACGAAAGCATGAGCATTGACCAGTCCAAACACAGCTTGTTCGGCGTCTCCAAAGTGGCGGCCGACGTGCTGGTGCAGGAATACGGCCGTTACTTTGGCATGCATACGGCCTGTTTTCGCGGCGGCTGCTTGACCGGGCCCCGTCATTCGGGCACGCAATTGCACGGCTTTTTATCGTATCTCATGAAGTGCGTGATGAGCGGCCGGCCATACACCATTTTTGGATACAAAGGCAAGCAGGTGCGCGACAATATTCACAGCGCCGATCTGGTGAATATGTTCTGGCACTTTTACCAGACGCCGCGCCAGGGCGAAGTCTACAATGCCGGCGGCAGCCGCCATTCCAACTGTTCCATGCTGGAAGCCATCGGGATGTGCGAAGCCATCACCGGGAAAAAACTGAACTACACCTACCAGGACGGCAACCGCATTGGCGACCATATCTGGTATATCAGTGATGTCTCCAAATTCAAGAGCCATTACCCGGGCTGGTCCTATCAATATGATATTGAAGGCATTCTGCAGGATATCTATCAGGTGCTGGCCAAGGAGGCCTAAGCCATCATCGGGGATTAACCTTTGGGACCGGTGAGCATGGAGACAATGACAATGCTGATGAAATCCTGGCAGAAATGCATCACCATGGGCGCCACCAGGCTGCCGCGCCACAGGTAAACCAGGGCAAAGACCAGGCCCATCATGCCCACCGTGACGACACCGGAGCTGCCTTCATAACCATGACCGAGGGAAAAAATAAAGGAAGAAATGAGTACCGCCGCGACCGGGCTTTTGGTGAGCAGGCTAAAGCGCCGGATCAGGTAGCCCCGGAAAATGGTTTCCTCACTGATGGCCACCACGATCACCAGTACCAGGGCCAGCGCCATCTCCCATATCCCGTGGGCCAGCAGGGGCAGCGGGGTTTTGGAGGCCGTTAACCCGAGCTGTTGCAGGAAATGATCAAGGAAGTTGGCGCCGTAGAACATGGGCACAAACAGGATAAGGCCCAGCAACACTTCCGTGCCCGCCTCGCGGCGGTTCCAGCCGATGACCGCCACCGGCTCCTGGTCGCGGGACAAGAAAATCAGAATCAGACCCACCAGGGCCAGGTCGCGGAAGATGGTGGCCAGCGCCACAATCACAAAACCCACCGAGCCGGTTTTGAAGGTCCAAAAGGACAGCACCATGGACGGCACGATCAGAAGCAGATAAACCACCAGCTCCCAAATCAAGGCTTTCCTGCCGGGCCCGGTCGTGGTGGGATGAATGATTTCAGCATGAATGGATGCAGGTGTGTTCATGGAAGCCCCCTTGCTCCAGATTCCTTCACTGCGGTCCTCTTTATGATACGCCTTGCTTCATGGAAACACCAGTCTTTGTTGTTCGGACACCGGAGCTGGGCAAGCCTACAGCGCAAAGATGATTTTTTTGCCCCCGGGCGGGGATAATGGTACAATCAACGCTATGGCGTCCACGCCTGCAATAATGATCAAATTACCCTGCGGCAAGCCGCAGGGTAATTTGATACGAGTTGAATTTTATTATTTTATGTCTTATTCATCTCCGGGGGAGGAGTAAGAACGTATTAAAAGAGGATCATAATGGCTTGTCCCAGATTAAGAATGTCCAAATCGCAATACATCAAAGGCATGCAATGCCCCTTGGCGTTGTGGTATTTCAAAAACCGCAAGGACTTGATTCCTGAAATCGATGAGGCCAAACAAGCGCTGTTTGACAGCGGCCATGAAGTGGGCAACCTGGCCAAGCAGCTTTATCCCGAAGGCCGGGAGATTGAAGGCAAGTTTTACGAGATCAGCAAGTTTGTCAATGACACCCGGACGGCCCTAGCCGGAGGCCTGAGCACCTTGTTCGAAGCCGCGGCCTGCACGTCCCAGGGCCTGTACAGCCGGATTGATATTCTAAACAAAAGCACGGTCGCTGCCGGCGCCTGGGATCTGATAGAAGTCAAAAGTTCCACCAGCGTCAAGCCCTACCAGCTGGAAGACATGGCCGTGCAGCGCCATATTTTCGAGCAGGCCGGCATTCCCGTGGACCGCTGTTATTTGATGCATGTCAATAAGAGCTATGTGCGCCAGGGGCCCGTTGATCCTGCCCAGCTGCTGGTCAGCGAAGATGTGACCGACCAGGTGCTGGCCCGGGGTGAAACGGTGGCCGGAAATGCGGAGCGCCTGCTCAAGGTAATGACCTCCGGCGAGGAACCGGAGCAGCCTATCGGGCTGCAATGCCACGATCCCTTTGACTGCGACTTCATTCACCACTGCTGGAAGCATGTGCCCGAGTATTCGGTATACACCCTGTTCAAAGGTGAAAAACTGCAAAGCCTGATCGGCCAAAACATCACCCGTGTCCAGGACATTCCTGAAACCATGGACCTGACGGACAAGCAGCGCATTGACATCCAGGCTTACAAAAAAAACGAATCCCATATAGAACCGCAGATGATTCAGGCTTTTATGGAGCAACTGCGTTACCCTTTGTATTTCCTGGATTACGAAACCGTCGGCCACGCCATCCCCCTCTTTGACCGCAGTTCACCCTTTCAGCAAATCCCCTTTCAGTTTTCATTACATGTTCAATATGAACCGGGCGGGCCCTTGGAGCACAAGGCATTCTTGTATGAAGGCCGGGACGATCCCCGGCCTGAACTGATCCGGACCCTGATCGATGTCTGCGGCACCACGGGATCGGTGCTGGTGTACTATCAGGCCTTCGAAGCCACCCGCAACAAGGAAATGGCCGCGGCTTTCCCCGAGTATGCGCCGGGCTTGCTGGCCATCAATGAACGCATGCTCGATTTGTGGGTGCCTTTCAACAGCCGCTACCTGTATACGCCGGCCATGCAGAGTTCGGCCTCCATCAAGAAAGTGTTGCCTGCCCTGGTGCCGTCCATGCGTTATGACGGACTGGAAATCAAGGAAGGGGAGAGCGCATCCCGATCCTACCTGGCCTGTCTGACCGGCAAGGTCCCGGAAGCGGAAAGAAAACGCCTCTTCAGGGCCCTGCATATCTACTGCCACCAGGATACCCTGGCCATGGTCAAATTGCTGGAAGTGCTGGAACAGTACCAGCCCAAGACAGCCACGCCGGCCGAACAGTTGCGCTTGTTTTAACTTGTCCGGTAACTACTCAGATCATTGCGAACACATTGAGCGTAGCTAGTGTAGTGCGTCCAACACTTCTTTACATTTGCTTTTACATCTCCTGCGTCATTCCGGCGTGATTTTAGCCGGAATCCAGGG
>CAYVTN010000055.1:0-8673 GCA_964454395.1 uncultured bacterium
ATTCCCGTCGGGGCATTTGAGCATTTTTTCCACTTTCGCCTGCTTGTCCCGTTGTTGTTGACGGGATCGACCCTCAAATGTTCTGGGGGCTGAGCAACTAAATGCTCAGCCTCCTAGAGGGGCACCAGGGTGGTTAAAAACACATCCACCAATTTTTCATCAAATTGGTGCCCTGCCTGGTTTTTTAATTCCGCCACTGCTTCCCTGCGGTTCAGGGCTTTGCGGTAAGGCCGGTCGGAAGTCATGGCATCAAAGGAATCGGCGATCTGGATGATACGGGCGTACAAGGGAATCTCTTCCCCCTTGAGCCGGTCAGGATAACCGGTGCCGTCGACTTTTTCATGATGGTGTTTGACCAGCAAAGCAATGTCATTAAAGTGGTGGACTGTATTGAGAATCATTTGCCCGATCACGGGATGTTTGTTAATTTCAGTACGTTCCATCGGGCTCAAGGGTGTTTGCTTCTTTAGGATTTCATCGGCAATCCCTATTTTCCCAAGATCATGGAGAAGGCAGGCCTTGGCAATTTTATCCACTTCTTTTTTCGGCAGGCCCAAAGCCCGCGCCAGGCTGGTGCCGTAGATGGCCACGGACTGGGAATGGGAGTGCGTGTAATGATCTTTGGCTTCGATGGTGGTGGCCAGTGATTTGATCACATCCCAAAAGGCTGTGTCCAATGCTTCCACCAGCTTCACATCATTTAAGGCAATGGCCGCCTGGGTGCCAATGCCTTTTAAAAAGAAGTCCATGCTGCTGTTATACGGCGACCGGCCGTTATAGCCGGCCGCCATAATCACACCCAGCATTTTGTTTTTTACAATCAGTGGAATCAAGCGCAGATCCTGATCCTCAAACAGGCCGTCCAGGCGTGTCAGAAGCGAAGCATGCCGGTCAGGTTGAACGGCAATAATGGTGCGGTCTTCGCGTTCAAGCGACCAGAAAGCCAGATCCTGGTAACCAAACTTCAGGGCGGCTCCCAAGGCACGCCGGCCGCCGGCCAAGCCACTGGTTTTGACCAGCACATAACCTTCCCGCTCTTCCTCCCAAAGAAAGATGGCGGTTTGTTTAAATTTCAAGGCCCGTGAAACAATCAGCGCCAGGCGATCTAAAACTTCTGATTGTGATTGTAAGGTTTCAATATCTTCCGCCATTTGGAGTAGGGTTTGGGCCAGGTAGGCTTCCTTTTGAACCTGATCATATTTTTGGGTCAGGTGATGGGCTTCAACCGCCAAGCCGGCCTGTTTGGCCAGCACCTGGGCCAGGCTGATCTCTCCCGCAGTGAATTCAGGTTCCGGCGTGCTGCGCTGCAAAGCCAGAACACCAAGCAAGTGATGCTGGCCCCAAAGGGGGACGGCCAGACTGTGCTCAAACCCTTGACCGGACGGGCTAAGTTCAAAGGCCTTCTGACGGAATTGAAACATGAGGCGCCATGCCTTCGGGGCTTGAGGCCATGGTGCAGTGGCAACGATACTTGAGGCATGGGCCTGGAGATGAAATGTTTCCAATTTATCCTCCCACAGGTAAAACGCCGCGCCGGCTACATTCATTTCGGCTGCTATGTGTTCTGCTGCTGCTTGTAAGCGCAAACCCAAAGGTTTTTTGGCGGATAGCGTGTCCAGTGTCGATTGCAGAAGGTTGACGGTTTCTTGAAAAGTGGGGCAGGACAGAATATGCTGGTCCGGTTGGTCGCTTCCCGGCTGCACGGCAGCATGAACAGCTTCTTTGGGGTGTTTATGATTATCGGCCATGGTGGACTTCCTTTGTCAATCAGGGTGCACAGCAGGCATGCGGCGTTATTATAGGTCATGGTGACAGGAGCTGCAACAAAAACAATAACGCTGCTTTGCTCTGGCCATAAAAAAGGCAGGAAGAGCACTCTTCCTGCCTTTTTGGTGCAGCTCGGGAAATTAGCAAGCTGCTGAAAAACCCTTGCCAGAGTTGACCGGCATCGAGCCCAGCCGGGTTGTATTTCGCAAGCGTTGAGAAAATCCTTATTAGCAAACGGATTTTCTCAACGAGCGAACCCCTTTGGGGCGAGTGCCTTCTGAAATACAACCCGGCTGGGTCAAGCCACTGACTTTTTCAGCAGCCCTTAGATCATGATTTTCAGAGCCAGCATAATGCCCAATCCCGTATCCTTGGGTTCAGGATCCTGTTTGGGATCGCTGGTTACGGTATCCATTCGAACCAACAAGTCCGCCGTAGTGCCGTCGAGCAAAGCCAGACCTGCACCAAAGGTGAGGCGGCCGGTGGTGGTGGTCAGATCGGTGGGATTGCCGTTGCTGTCAACCGCACCGTCTTTGAGGGTGTCGGCCAGAATGGCATAACCTGCGCGTAAAGCCACTATTGGCAACAGCCAATATTCTGCGCCAAAACGGATATTGCTGTTACTGCCCTCCGTTTTTTCCGTTGAATCAACGGTACCACTGATAAGATAGTTCGTCCCCTCATATTTATAGGACCCTGATTCATATTGCACGGCCAACTGAAGGGCTTTACCCATGGCTTGCAAGCCCAGGCCAACGCCCAAATTGCTCTTGGTCATGTCCACCTGGGAGGATTGGTAGGTATCGTTTTTATCAGCCGTGGTGGTATCCAAGCTGAAGTTTTCAATGCTGCCAGTACCATAATTGCTGAAGCTGATGCCCGGCAGCAACGCCATCCCCTCACCTACAGGGATGTTGGCTTGCATGACCGGCGTAATGCCATATTGTGAGGCTGAAGATAATTTATAATCATTATTTGCTAAGCCCCTAGAAGGCACTTCTTGGGAATACTCGGTTTTCAAATGAACATCCCTCATGGTGTAATCAAAGAACAAGCCAGCTTCCAGCATGGAGCCCAGATCGTAAATGGCTTCAGCCGAGATATTGACCGGCGATTGGCAGTAGATGCTTTTGGCGGAGAAATCTCCAAACCCAGACACATTACCAGTGCTTTCAATGGTGGTGTTATAACCGCCTAAAAACATTGGCAAAGCCACAGCACCCAGGGCTACCCCGGTCTGCAGGACACCAGCAAACTCCGGTTTGTCGTCTACACCACTGGCTGCAACGCCAAACGTCAGCTTGTTGCCGGATTCGCCCAGATCAGCCAGTTCATAACCAACACCAACACCCCAGTTCAGCAGATTCGAGGTTACTTCAACTTTATCTGTGGTTCCGCCAATAAGGCTATAAATATCATATAATCCCGCCGGATTATCGAGTTCACCACCTGCACCCAAATAGGATATGCCGCCGCCAAAGGCCAATCCGCTCTCAGTTTTATACGCGACACTGGCGCCGCCGCCCAAGCCGGAAAGGTTGAGCGCATTTTTAGTTTCACCCCCCACGATTGGAGTTTTGGTCTGTTGATTAGTCACCAGCATGCCTTCGATGCCGGCACGCACCACAAGCTGGTCACCCAACCAGTAGGTCAGACCGCGGTACTCCGCGCCAGGACGGATCAATTCGAGGGTGGTGGTGTCATCACTGTCTTTTAACACCGGGTATTCCGTGTCCACCGAATCCAACAAATAATCAAGCCCAACATCTATACGATTTTCTTTTTTATTCAAGGCCAAGCCGGCAGGATTTTGATGGTTAAAAATGGTGAGGGCCGTGGTTTCGTCTTCAATGGCCAAAGCGGCACCACCCATGGTGGTCACCCGGTAGCTGGCATTGGTCGGCCAACGCAGGGCAGATGCAAAACCCACAAGCATAAAACTTAAGATGAACATGAGCGGGAGCCAGTAAATCCTTTTCAAGAAAGCACCTCCGTTTAATGTTGATTTAGTTTGTCGTACGAATTGCGCTTCTTAAAACAGACTTAAATAATCAATCATCCCTCCTTCCCCAACTGTTCAACCTTTAAACTGCTGTTGATGTTTTTGGTCGTCTGCGAACTAATTCACCTCTTGCCAATGTTAGCGGTTTTGGCGTAGATAATCCAGATATAGACTCTTATCCAGCTCCGCCGGGCTGGTTTTTAGTTAAATTAATCAAAATTATTAAGGGATTCGTGTTTAAAATCAAGGGCAAAAACAAGTGGCGAACATATCTCCTACAAGCAGGCTAAATCACAGCAAATTAATGATCTTTTTTCGCATATTTTTCTTGTCATCAAGGGATGGTTTTGGCCAAAGGCTGTCGGGGATTAACAGAAGCAACCGGCTTGCCTTGCGGAAGACAGCAAGCCGGTTGCTCCGTTTTTCTTATACTTCGACCTTTAAAACGTCTTTAATGGCTTCCTTGAATTGCTCTTTGGCCATGGCGCCTGTGGCCATGGCCGGCTGGCCTTCGGCGGGGATAAACAGGATGCTGGGAATGCTCCGGATCTGGAACATGGCCGCCAATTCCTGTTGATCTTCCGTATCGATTTTGTAGATATCCAATTGGCCGCCATATTCCTTGGCCAGCTCTTCCAACACAGGCGCCACCATCTTGCATGGACCGCACCAGTCGGCATAAAAATCAATGATGGCCGGTTTTTGGCCTTTGAAGGACCATTCCTTGCCTTGTTCGTAATCAAATATTTTTTCTTTAAAGGTTTCCTTAACCAAATGTTCCATGGGACAACTCCTTGATTTTTTTATCAGCACGAAGCGCTGCTCAGGCCAAGGGACAATTACCGCTGCTGCATCCGCCGCCGGCGCATCCACCGGCCGAAGAGCTCATGCTTTTGCCAGGCGTGGCAAAGGTGGATAAAATTTTTTCCGTTTGCTTGGAACCGCAGGCCTTGCACTCATGGTCACCGGTGGTTCCGGCTTTTTCAATATAAGCACTGATATGCCGGCAATCGCGGCAGCGGTATTCAAAGATGGGCATGGTGGTTCTCCTTTCGTCTTCCTTCCTGAAATTTTTACCCATTACAGGATATATTATATTAGCATATTATTATTTACTTATTTGTCAAGCTTTTTTTACGATCATTGCAACACAGCTTCCGTTAATCCCGCCGGACGCGCCCTCATGGCTGATCGCCTTCCTTTCGGCTTTTTGATTTTGGCGGAAGCCGCTTATTCCACTGGCAATTCACCCGGCCAGGAGGTAAGATAATGGTGACTTGAGGTTATGGTCATAACCAGCTTATCTGCGGGAATGGAGGTACGGTTATGAACACGCCAATAACATTATTATTCGCCCTCGACTTCAACATCGAGTCGCAAACCATACTGGATCAGCTTCTGCCTTTTGTCAAGCAGTGGGATGCCAACCTGGTTCTGCTTCACGTTTTAAAAACAACCAAGCACCACCCCACACCCACGGTTAAACAGTATGCTACGGCCCGGGGAAAACTCCTGGAAATCCATGACCAATTGCAACGTCAAGGCGTCTCCTGCCTGCCCATGGTTGGTCACGAGACCTCCATTGCCGACGGTATTGTCCAAGCAGCCCACGCGCATGATGTGGACATGATCGTTCTGGGATTCATCCCCAAAGCAGGCGGCAAAGCCGCCAAACATCACATGGCCGAACAGATTCTGCGCCATTCAGTAAAACCGGTTTGGCTGTTCCAGGGACCCGCTTCTTTTCCTTACGCCCGTCTGCTTTGCGCCATTGACTTTTCCCCTCCCAGCAAGCGGGCATTGCGCCATAGTCTGCTGTTGGCCCGTCAATTCAAGGCAGCACTCACTATTCTTCATGTGCTCACCACAGCCGAGGCCATGCCGCCGGCCGCGGCCCGGGCCAGAGTGGAGGCCCTGCTGCAGCAGGAGGACCTGGCAGGGCTGACCTACACCATCCGCATCGAAGAAGGCAGCGTACCGGACCTGCTCACACAAGTCATCAAAGCAGAACACCCCGGCCTTTTAATGACGGGAACCACAGGAGAACGCCACTTGGACCATTACGGTTTGGGGCACGTTGTTCATCACATCCTGGCACAACTGCCCTGCTCGCTGATGACTTTCAAGTCGGAAAATTTCAGCCAACATCTTTTGGATCATCTGCTACAGCGCGTGGAAGGTGATTTTGAACATGCCAAGGAATTATTGGAGAAGGGCTTTGCCCAGGAGGCGGTTCAAATTTTCGAGAGTCTGGCCGATCAAAACATGATGTTTGCGCCTGCCTGGGAAGGCTTGGCCCGGGCCCACCGCCTTCTCGGTCATGAAACTCTGGCCCGTGACTATGACCGGCATGTTCAGCTTATTCGCGAGCGGCTGTGCTGGAAAAAAATCGAATACGACGTGAAACATCAATATCAACCGGGATCTCAAAAACGTACCTAAACCATTCCGCTCCATGGAGCTCCGGAGAAGGACGCGTAAAACATGATGCCTTTTAAAAATATACTCTGCCATTATTCCAAGCCCAACGGCACCGCCGTACTGCAAAGGGCCGTGCGGCTGGCCAAAGAAACCCATGCCCGCCTGACGGTGGTGGAAGTCATCCCTGCCCTGCCTGATGTCTATCCCATTGCAGTGCCTCCGGCCTCGGGCATGACCCTGGCCGACCTTTATCAAGCCACCCTGCAACAGAGCCGGGAGCACCTGGAACAGCTGATCAAGCCCTGGCATCACAAGAGCCTGACCATGGAAATTAAACTTTTAACCGGCACGCCTTTTCTTGAGATTATTAAAAAAGTTCTGCGTGATCAGCATGACTTGGTTATGACCTCGGTGATGACCAAGTCCAAGGCCAGATCAAAATTAACCGGCACCACTGCCCTGCGCTTAATTCGTAAATGTCCCTGCCCCGTGTGGGTGGTCACCGACGCTCATGACCATCCCTACCGGCAAATCATGGCGGCTGTTGATATGGAACCCCGGCAAAAAGGCAAACAAACCATAAATCATCGTATCCTGACCATGGCCGCCGCCATGGCTGATCTGGAAAAAAGCACCCTAACGGTGGCCCATTGCTGGGGCAGATATCCGGAATGGCTGCTGGGATTTGACTACGTGGATGTGCCACCCGTACAACTCACTCAGATATTGGAACAAACCCAAAGGGTGCATCAACAATGGTTGGACGGTTTCATGAAAAGCCTCAGGCTGCCTTCGGGCAAGGTCCGGCCCAAATTGTTGTCCGGTGATCCGGGGGAGGAATTGCCCAAGCAGGCCCACAAGGAAAAAGTGGACTTGTTGGTATTGGGCACGGTGACCCATACAGGCCTCTCCGGCTTTTTGATGGGTCATACGGCTGAGAAGGTATTAAATGAAATTCATTGTTCCCTTCTGGCCTTGAAACCAAAAGGGTTTAAATCCCCGGTCAGGCTTTAGTTGATTGAAGCCGTTTCTTCTTTCACCAAATTCCCAATGAAGATGCACGGATGACCTGCACCTGTCATGGCATGATGCTGATTCACCCTTGCCTTCTCAAGGGACGCAAGCAATATTGCCCGTTTTGATGTCTAAGTAACTCGACTTTGGCATTTTTTTTGCTTAAAGCGGGGCCACGAGACTGGTTGGCCACGGGTATTGTCCTCACCTGTGGCCGAAAACTTTTGAAAGCACGGGTGAGGCCCTCCCTCCAGCAGTCCCGTTGCTTCCGGAAGAAGCATCTGTCCCGTTTTTAAGCCCGAAAAAGAAAATTTGCCAAAGTCGATTAAATAAAAAGTAAGTGGAGTGCAATATTGACCAAAGGAAGGGGGCAGCGTAAAATAATCTGCCCGTCAGAGCAGCGTATGAAAAAACGCAGCTTCCAATGGTTGATGACGGGGCAAGAGGAAGAAATGCAAAGAGATCAAGGTTGATGGCCATTCAGCCGGAATGAGGGGGGCAAAGTGGCGATTAACGTGGCAGAAGAAAGGGCTTGAAGCATGAGACTGCTTATTTACAATATCCGTTATGGCACGGGGACGGATTGGAATTTCCATTTGCCGCTGCCTTTCAGCGGCTATTTGCGCAAAACCCACCACCGTTTGCCCAAGCTGATTCACTTTTTAAAATCAGCCCATCCCGACGTGGTCGGCTTGTTGGAAGTGGATTGCGGCTCACGCCGCACCAAACGAGAATGCCAACCGGAAGTCATTGCCCGCCAGATGAATCATTATTGTGTCTATAAGTCAAAGTACAGTCAAAATTCGGTGCTGCAAAAAATTCCCATTACCAACAAACAAGGCAACGCCTTTCTTACCAATAAGCACATTCAAAAACAGGAATTCTATTATTTCCGCAGGGGCATCAAACGGCTCATGATCGAATTGGATCTGGAGGATGTGGTGATTCTACTGGTGCATTTGTCCCTGCGTTTCCGGCCCCGGCAGGAACAGTTGCAGGATATTTATACGCGGGTCAAGGCTATTCGCAAACCAGTGATTGTGGCCGGTGATTTTAATGTCCTAAGCGGCGCCAGAGAACTGGAATTGTTTTTGGCATCCACGGGGTTGACCAATGCCAACCGCAAGGGCTTTTTCTCTTATCCCAGCCGCGGTCCCAAGCGGGAGATCGATTTTATACTTTATAGTCCGGAAATTAAACCTTTGGGGTTCCAAATGCCGGATGTTCGTTTTTCCGATCATCGTCCCCTGATCTTCGACTTCGAGCTTCCCGGCCCTATTCCATCCCGGAATTGACTTGGCGCACCAGCCGCTTTTATGCTGCCTGTCAAATTCTATGTCAGCAAGATAGTCGCACATTGCCCATCCGTCGGCGTCCCTTTCCCATAATATTCATACCGGTCGGGGCTGCCGAAGGCGTCCCTTTCCCATAATATTCATACCGGTCGGGGCTGCCGAAGGCGTCCCTTT
>CAYVTN010000055.1:8773-10869 GCA_964454395.1 uncultured bacterium
CCCATAATATTCATACCGGTCGGGGCTGCCTTGCCCCTGCATTATAAACGCCAAGGATAGTGTACAAAAAAGGGCGTATGTACCCTTAATTCGGGCGTCAATGACAATAGGCCCTTACAAGACAGCATTTTTATTCCAGCTTTGCCGGCTTGGGTAATACACTATTTAACTCACGCCAAATTATCAAACCAAATAAGGCACGCAACTTTGCTAAAGTTGAGTAAGGCAAATAAACAAAAAAAATACCCTCGCTGGGGGGAACCGCGAGGGTATTTTTCGGGAAGCCATGCACCCCAGGGACAGGATGCAATTATTGCAGATCATGAAACTAAAATATCTTTAGACCTGCTTCCCTTTATGGAGAAAATAGGGGAAGAAAAATTACTCTTGGCCGGAGTTATTTAATTTTTCTTGCCCTATGCCCATATCAACTATCAGGAACAAAAGAAAATAATCCCTTTCACGGCCGGTTTCAAACCCAGCCTTCAAGATATACGCCCTCAGCGTTGATTCAATCATCACTCTTCATCATCTCTCGTGACATCGGGAAAAGGTGTTTCTGATGACTTGTCTTCCCCGATGAAACCAGGCTTATTATTTTTATAGATTTTGCGTTTCAATAATTGGTTGATCTGGTCTTCCAGAACCTGCCAGGAATCATCCACCTCATTCCATAAATATTCCTTATCCTTAAACACAATAAAAACGTCCTCGCACTTTTCATTAATCTAAAAGACTGAGCAATTAGTCCAAACGTGAAAGTAGTGAGCAGAAAGTAGATCGCATTTGAATAATTTTTTCTACTTTCAAATGCTCTGGAACTTGAGCAACTAATTGCCCAAACTCCTAGGCGACCCTGGTGATAACTTCGATTTTATATCAAGCAATCCATATGCCAACCTGATCTTTTTTATAATTTATTCCAGGACCAAAAATTATTTAATTATGGCCTTTTTTTAAAAGCATTTTCCATGATATCCCCTAAAAAAACCTGCGTAGTGGGTAACCATGTCATGACCCAGCATCCGCATTTTTGTACTGTTTTTCGTCGCTATGTATGAATTTCCGTTTTTATTTATAAACGATCATGCTTATCAGTTGATCAGTCATGCGGAGGCACTTGTTTGGTGCCGCGCAATGCAGGGACTTTTTCAACAATAAATCACTCCGTAGCAAGAAGCTGCGGAGCATCAATGGCGCCACATCCCTGCCACTATCCCCAAAAGGAAGGTTGAAAGCTTTATCCCCCTGGCCCTGACAGGTCAGGATATCGGGCCCAACGGGACTGCTTTCAGCAGCAAGCCACGGGGGTATCGACTAATATAATGAGTTTAGATGCTGTTTTATTGGTTTGATTTTATGGTGCGCTCATGTAAAAATAGGGATCTTAAACTACAGGGGAGGACCTTATGGCCAAGCGTATTTCCGAAAAATCCGGCAAACCCTCTGCTGCCCGGCGTTTACCGGGTAAAGGCGAACGTCAGAAACCGGGCAGACCACTTACCTTTTCAGCCCGGGACCGCATTATCAAACTCATCAATTCCTCCCTGGAAATTGATGAAGTCCTTAATCTTTCCATGCAATTGATGGAAAAAACCCTGAATGCCACGGCTTCGTCCATTTTGATTCATGATCACGAAACCAAAGAGCTGAAGTTTTATCTTGCCACCGGAGCCAAAAAAGACGTGTTAAAAGTCATTCGCATGCCTGCTGACAAAGGCGTGGCCGGACGCTCATTCCAAACCGGGCGCACCTTGCTGATTCCCGACGCTTCCAAGAGCAAATATTTCTACAGACAGGTGGATGATAAAACCAAGTTTGTCACCAGAAATCTGATTGCCACCCCCCTTCCCATCAAAGGCAAACGCATTGGCGTGTTGGAAGTATTGAACAAAGGGAGGGGCACCTTTACCAAAGTGGATGCCGACCGCCTCAAGACCATGGCAGCCGAGGTATCAGTGGCCATTGATAATGCCCGCTTGTACGATGAAGTCAAAAGCGCCTATATCAGCAGTATGCTCAACATGTCCAAGGCGGAAAAATTCCGCGACCATGATACAGGCCTGCATATTGAACGCTGCGGAGAATATGCGGTC
>CAYVTN010000056.1:0-10831 GCA_964454395.1 uncultured bacterium
CATGGTGCGGTTCAGCCGGGTAATTTTGCTGTTGACCAGTTTTAAATTCCTCTGATGATCTTTATACTGCTGGCGGGCATCATCAATCCGGCGCTCCACCACATGAATCTGCTTGAGAATCGATACTTCCCTGCGCTGCTTTTTTTTGATAATCCTTTTTTGCTCGCGCAGCCTGCGTTTAATGGATTGCAGGTCTTTTTGTTCCCGCGTAATGGAACGATGATACTGCTCCAGCTTGTCGTGGATGCCCGCATCAGCGGCCCTGCCGGCCACAGGCATCAAACCCAGACCGGCAAGAATGGCCAACAGGACAAACTTTTTCATGCCTGCAGCCGTCTTCCCAGGGAAACCATGCTGCCGATCAATCCCAAAAGCGCCCCCACTCCCACCAGCAAGCCGGCGCCCATCATCGCCTGCTTGATCAGCAGCGGGGTAAGCATGCTGGCCAAATCAATGCCCAAATCACTCAACGCATAATAGGAAATCAGCTTCCAGATGCCAAAGAGCAGGCCCGAAGCCATCACGCCGCCGGCAGCGCCCTGCAGCAATCCCCAAATGACAAAGGGACCGCGGATGAACCAATGGGTGGCGCCGATCACCAGCAAAATGCTGATCTCCTCCTGCCGGGCATAGACCATGAGGCTGATAATATTGGCAATGATGATGATGGCCGAAACCGCCAGGGCGGCCGACAAGATGAGCACGGTCAGCCGCATAAACTGCAGGCCCTTGAGCAGGCGTTCCGCATCCCCGCCGCCATAGCTGACTTCGTCGATGCCTTCAAACTGGCTGAGCCAGGTGGTAAACTCCTTGATGTGCTGCGGCGTTTTTTCGATGATGCTGATGCGAAGGGATGCAGGCAGGGGGTTGGAGCCCAGCACGTCCATCATTTTTTTCAGGGCTTTGTCTTCTTGAAATTCCTTGGCCGCCTGGTCCTTGGAAATATAGGTTACCTGACTGACCTGGGGATGGTCATGGAGCTTGGTGATAAACCGGTCAATCGTATCCTGGCTGAGGCTGTCATTTAAAAAAGCCACGATCTCAACTTTGTTCTCGATATAATTGGCCAGACGCCACATGCCCAGATTGAGTACCAGCACCAGGCCAAGGGCCATCAGCGATACGCTCATGGCGCCCAGGGAAATCAGATTGAGCCGCTTGGAACGGGTAAAACTGCGCAGGCCTTCGCGCAGCATATAATTAATGGCCATGAGCGGGTTTCCTTTCTCCCTGCCACAGGCCCTGATCCAAAAACACGGTTCGTTTTTTCATTTTTTGAATGAAATTAAGGTTATGGGTGGTGCAGATGACCGTGGTGCCACTGTCATTAATTTCCCTGAAGAGCTGCATCATGTCCCAGCCGGTGGCAAAATCAAGGTTCCCCGTGGGCTCGTCGGCCAGCAGCAGCGGCGGATCATGGACAATGGCCCGGGCCAAGACCACCCGCTGCATTTCTCCGCCCGAAAGATGCCAGGGTTTGACCATTTTTTTCTTGAGCAGCCCCACCCGGTCCAGGGCATGGTGCACTTCCCTGGTCAACATGCGGCCGGCCGTGCCGGTGATATGCAGGGCCAGGGCCACATTTTCAAATACCGTGCGGTCATAGAGCAGTTTAAAATCCTGAAAAACCACGCCGATTTTTCTGCGGAAATAGGGCAGCTGATGTTGTTTTAATTTTTCCACGTTTTGTTCAAAAACAATGACTTGGCCTTTGACCGGAAGGATGGTGCGGTTGATTAATTTGATCAGGGTGCTCTTGCCCGCGCCCGACGGTCCGGTCACCAACAAAAACTCGCCTTGCGCCACGGAGAAGGTAATGTCGCGCAGGGCGCGGTATTCATGTTCATAGGTCATAAATACATGATGAAATTCAATCAACGGCTCTGCCCCCCCAGGCGGATATGGATGTTTGATTATAGGCCCAGCCCATAACGTCGTCAAGTCCCGGACGGGAGAAGACCCCGGGCCTGTTATTTCTAAAAGACGGCAGTGCAGGGAACAGTCGCGACTGTTCCCTGCAAAATCATCCAGTTTCTGTTGCAAGAAGGAGATTTTTGATTTGTTCAGTCTCAGCGTAAGGGCGGGTTTGAAACCCGCCCTTACAAAACCCTTTTAAATTCAACCATTTCAGCTACAGATTTTCAGTAAAGTGCATTTGCAGCGGGAAAATGGCCTTTTCGCAACAAGAACTATGTGCGCCTATCTTGCCGACACAGAAGGACTACTGCAGCAGCAGGACCTGCAGGCTCAAAAGATTTTTACCTGCCTTTTTGATCAAGGCCGGACAAGTTTGTTCCAGTTTTTTTTCAAATTCATGACGGCGGGCCAACAGAACGCCGGTTTTTTGGGCCATGTCCTCAACGGCAGCATCCAATTGTCCCAGCTCGCGGACCAGGCTTTGAACTTTAGGGTCAACACTCAAGCCCAGGAGAAGGGCCCCGGCCCGGGCGCCCAGAAGCAGGGCATGGTAACGCATGCTGATCACTATTTCCGCCCGGCTCATGACCTGCAAATAATCCTCTTGCCTGGCCGCGCGACAACCCTCAAGAACACCCTTTTGGCGAAGGTCCTCCAGCAGCACCTTATCCCCATAGCCTCCAAAGGGCAAAAACACCAGGGTCCGGTTGTGGGTGGTTGCCAAAGCTTGCAGCTCCCTGACAGCCTTCGCCAGGGCAGACGCCTCGCCCCAGGGCCGCAAGCAGACAACCCACAGATTTTTTGATGCTGCCCGGTCCAGGGAAAAGGGTCGCAACCAAGCCAAATCAGCAGCTTCGATGACCCGGCTTTTGTCGAGCCCAAGCTCCTCGCCATAACCGCTGGACAGCACGTCACGGGTCACGATCATATCCACCAAAGGCAACAGCAGTTCACAGCCCAGCCTGGTGCCTGCATGTTCAAGCGGTCCCAAGCCCTGACCCAGCATGACCACTTTTTTACCCAATATTTTGGCGGCCACGATTTGGGCCAGATAGTAAAAAACACTTCGTCCGCTGCTGCGGTCCTGGATCAGACCACCTCCGCCAAAGAGCAATACATCATGTTTCCATAATTGAATTAAAAAACTTGCCGGATTCCAGCGGGAGATTGTTGGCACATGATAAGTTTCAGCCGTTTGCCGGGGATGATGGGAAAGCACGGTGACATGATGGCCCAAGGCCTGAAGGTGTTGCACCGTGGTATCCAACAGCCATTCATCGCCCAGGTTGCCAAAGCCATAATAGCCCGAGAGCAAAAATCGCACTCATTTTCTCCTTGTGCGGATGCTGTACAGGAGCGCCAGCACCAGGGTCCCCAATCCCAGACCCAGTCCCACGCCCAGAACCGTGCGCTCCAAACTGATCATCAGGGGGGTGTGAATGTGGCAGAAGGTGTTGATCAAGGAAACCTGGCCGATCATGCCCATGGCTATGCAGGCCTTGGGCCACACTGCATCCTGCCGGCGCACCAAGGCGCTGCCGGCCAGCCCGACAAACAGCAGAGGATGGCCGATAAAAAATTCCTTAAACCGCGGCCGGGCCGGCAGCCAGGCTTCGAGATGTTCGCGAAGCCAATACTCCGGGCCGGACACAGGCAGCAGGTGCTGATTGCCGCTGCGTATCAAGGCATAAGCCAAGGTTGCGGCCAGAAACATCAGGGTCAGCACGGTCCAGGGCCAATGGCCGGAGCGCCATCTTTTTTTCCACCAGTGGCTGTCCGTAAGCGACGGCAGCAGGTAGATTGTGCCCAGCAGCAAGGGCAGCGCCAGGGCCACTTTAACGCCAAAAAAGGTGTCAATACGCAGCGTAAAGGCCGGCCTGTACAACAAGACCGCGATGGCCAGACCGGCAGCCAGATTAATGGTGGTTACGGCGAAGAAGGATTTGAGACCAAAAAGCAGCACACCCGTAAAATTGGACACGCGGGGCGGCTTATCTTCCAGCACCGTCAGGCTGAAGACCGGCGCCAGAACGGCCAGGCTCAGACCCGCCAGTTTGAGCGCCCAATTCCCTTCGCCCTGCCATTGCAGGATAAGCAGGCCCATTAAAAAGAAAAGTGCCGCCCAGCGGAAATTGATTGGTTTTAATCTGATCACCAGCACATTGTCCTCGGCATCCTGGTCACGGGTAACCCCTGCCATCCACAAGGCCGTCTGCCAGATGAATAAAAAGAGCAAAGCGCTCAGCCCCAAATAAATAATGCCCACCGCCACCTGGCCGATGCGCACCATTCTGGGGCGGGTGGCCACGCCGGTTTTGATGCCCTCCGAGGCCAAGGCGTTTTTAAAATCCCTGATCGCATCCAGGGTTTGCTCAAAGGACCACGACGCCGGCTGGTCCACCACCACCAAATTGATGTTCCGTTCATTTACCGCCCGCAGCAGACGCTGCTTGAAAGCCGCCTGCGACAGGCCTTCCATATCCTCCGCCTGCAAAAGGTGCGCCCTGATGAGGTAATGGCTTTTTTGATTGCGCAGCGCCCATTGCCCCTGCCAGGGCAGCCCGAACTCGGGCAGGGCCATGAGCGGTTTTCTCAGCCACGGCGTGTGCAGGTAGGAACGGTAAAAAGCCCCGGCATTAAGCCCGCCTTTCCAGTCGGGAATCACCAGATCGGGTTTCAAGGAATAGATGGCTTGGGTAAATTGATCGAGATTATCGGTTTTGCCCCAGTCCCCGGCAGGAAGATAAAGCGCCCGGCGGAAACCGGACGGCATGGGGCCCGAAGAAATGGCCATAATGTAGCGGCTGGGATCAAATTCCTTAACCGGCCCGGGCAGATCCATGTCCATCTCATACCCGTCGTCTTTAATTTTCATGGCCAGCGCATTCATGCCCAATTGTCCGGTGAGAAACATGACGGCCTTGGCGCTGAGCTCATTGTCCGCCAGCTCCATCCGGACCACCCGCGGTGAAACCAGCCAAACCCGGGCCAGGTGATAATCAATGAGGTCCTTGAGGGTATAGGGTTTGCGCACCAAGGTGGTGACCCCGCCGGCCTGCAACTTGGCCGGGGCCTGGCTGTCCTGAAGCGTGGCCTGAATCAAGGCGGCTTCAGGAAAAGCAATTTCAACCTGGCGCTGTTGTTGCTCATAAATAAAAAGACGCTGTGCGGCTAAATAAAACACCAGTGCCAAAGCCAGGAACAAGCAGGCAAAGGCAATCCATTTCTCCAGGCGTTGGGGACCCGCGGCCATGGTCAAGGTGCTTTCTGCTGCTGGCGCTGCCGGGCTTGTTTCATGCGCCACTTGGCCAATTTATGGGCTTCAAAATCTTTGGAAAATACATGTTCCCCGCCGCTGCCCACTACAAAATAAAAATAATCGGTTTGGGCGGGAAAAGCAGCGGCTTCCAGGGAAGGCAACCCGGGATTGCTGATCGGTCCGGGCGGCAGGCCGCGATGGCGGTAAGTATTATAGGGCGACTTGAAAAATAAGTCTTCATTGGAAAGCACACCGCCCGTGCGGCCCTGGCTGTACAGTACGGTGGCGCATGATTCCAAACGCTGGCCTTTTTTGAGGCGGTTGTAAAACACGGAGGCCACCGTGGCTCTTTCCTTGTCCACTTTAACCTCCCTTTCGATGATGGACGCCATGATCACCAGGTCCAGCAGGGCCCGGCCCTTGGGATTGCCCTTCTTTTCCAGTATCGGTTTGGCTTTTTCAAAAAAAGTGTTCACCATGTCCTTCACAATGGCTGTTGCCGCCATGCCCTTGGGAAAATTGTAGGTGTCGGGAAACAAAAAGCCTTCCATATTTTGAGCCGGCACCCCCAGCTCAGCGGCGAGGCCGGGATTGTCGGCCGCTTCCAAAAAGGCCTCCTTGCTTACAATGCCCATTGTTTCCAATTTTTCACCAATCTGCTTGGCCGTGAATCCTTCGGGAAGGGTAATGTCATAATGGATGACTTCACCGCGGGCAATTTTCTCCAAGGCTGCCCCGATGGACGTATGGGGCGCAAATTGATATTCGCCCACTTTCAGCAGGCGGCCCTTGCCGCTGAAACGCGTGGCCAGACGGAAAAGCAGGCTGCTCTTAATAACGTGTTGCTTTTTTAAAAGACGGCTGATGGTCATGGTGCTGGCATTGGGCGGGATGGTGACCAGCCGGTCCTGATGCCCGCCCGGGCCTATCCATAGGCCAAGACTGAGCAGCACCAAAATAAGCGTAAGCGCCAGTGCAACAATGGCTAATAATAAAAGGTTGGAAATGGTTTTTTTCATCTATCTCTCGTTTTAACTTGATATACTCAACTTTAGCAAAGTTGCTTTTTCGGGCCCTCAGATCGGGCTAAGGTGGTGGTGGTGTCCCGACGGGTAAGCTTTTCCAAATTGTATGGCCTTTCTTTGTAGCCACGTCCCAATTTGCTGAATCAGGAGCATTTATTCCATTTTTAACGGTGATTATCGCACATGAAATAAATGGTATGCAAGAATTATGGCTTTACGGCAACTTATGACTGTAGTGGTCATGGGCTTAAAATTTTGCCTCCCCCTACGCCTGGTAACTGTCACCAGAATCAACCCCGCCGTCACCACCAGATAATCTGTTTTCCTGTATCCGCTTTATCTCGCAATGGCGACTTTTTTACTCATGGTTCTGACCCCGCTGGCATCTTCAATCCGGGCGCGAATAAAGTAGATCCCGCTGGCCACCGATGGAGTGTCAAGGGTCACGATGGAAACACCATTATTGACGGCGGGGTGCGCCGTCAGTTGCAGCACACGTTCACCGGCCATGTTAAATAATGCGGCCTTGACGGTGCAGGCGCCCCGGCTGTTGAAGGCCAGATAAACTTTGGTTTTCGCCGGTTGCGGATAAGCGATTAATTCATCCCTGGGAAGGATGCGCGGGGTGGTCGTGGGGGTCACCGTAAAGGTCACGGTAATGGTAGGCGACGCGGTAAACGTTGAGGTAACCGTATAAGTCGGTGTCACCGTATAGGTGGCGGACTGGGTGGCTGTGGGCGTCACTGTTGACGTGGGGGTATAAGTCGGTGTTTCCGTATAAGTGACCGACCGGGTGGCCGTGGGGGTTATGGTGAAGGACGGCGTGCGGGTGGGTGTTTTGGTAAAAGTTGGGGTAATTGTAGGCGTGTCCGTGGGCGGCGCGTAGGCTGCCAAGGCACGATAAGCATTGATCCTGCCGGCACCCTGATAAATGGCATTGAGGCCGGGGTAGGGATCGCAGGTACTGGTGATAATGGTTTTGACATCACTCCAAGTGCGGGAAGGAAGCTGCAGCTTGAGCATGGCCGCCAGGGCTGCGGCCTGAGGGGCTGCAAAAGAAGTGCCGTCTACCGCCGACCAGCCGTCATCGCGGGCTGTGGAGGTAACCCCGCCATCTCTTTGAAAACTCACACTAAAATCATCCATCTGACCGCCGGGCGCCGTACAATCCAGCAACCCCGGTGTAAAGCTAAAATTTGAATACCAGGCTACGAAATCATCACTGGTCGTGCCCCCTACGGTAAAGACATTGCTATATATGGCTGGATAAGTATAGGGCGAACTGCTGATATCAGTATTTTGGTTGCCTGCGCTGGCTACCACCAAGCAGCCTTTGGCCACGGCATTGTTGATGGCGTCCGTCAGAATGCTGGGTTCGGAACTTGCTTGAAATTCCACGCTAAGATTAATAATTGCCGCGATACTGTTTGCTGCCCAGTCAATACCAGCAGCCAGATCGTCAATGCTGCCGCCGCCAGTGTAACTAAGCACTTTAACCGGCATGATTTTAATATGGCTGGCCCAGGCTGCACCGGCAATGCCTTGGCTGTTGTTGGCAATGGCTGCGATCATGCCTGCCACATGGGTGCCGTGGCCTTTGACATGAACTGAAGGATAGCCATATTCGTCATAAATATATTCATTATCATCCATAGGTTGAGCCGAGGGTGTAATGACATTGTACCCTGTCACCCAACGGCCTGCCAAATCAGGGTGAGTTAAATCCACACCAGTGTCCACCACGGCCACCACAATGTCGGATGTCCCTGAAATAGAGGGATTGGCCTGTTTGGCCCGATCGGTCTGGGTACGGTTAACCCACCATTGGGTGTGGCCATCCGTATAATAAGGATCATTAAAAGCGCCATTGGCCGTATAGGTCGTGGACAACGCCGCGGCATGGACAATATAATTGGGTTCAATATACTCAACCAGGGGATTATTCTTGTATTGCTTGATGACATCAAGCGGTTTTTTCCCGGCCGGAATCTTTAGGGTCTCCCACCCGCTTTTATACTGTTTTTTAACGGATGCGCCGGTCACCTTGTAAAAAGAACTGATAGCCTGTTGCTTGGAGGACGCCTGCACCTTCATAGTGGCATTGTATTGCCCCAGCTCTTTAGCGGTTAGGGCGGGTTTAAACTTCACCAGCACTTCATCAGATACCATGGCATCAGGGCTGTAACCCTGTCTAAACGTCACCGGACCGAGTTTACGTTTGTCCTGAACCCGGTCGGCGTAAACATAAGAAACCAACAAAAAACTCAGCAATAACAACCCTAACCATTTGGTTTTTTTTAACATACAATAACTCCTCAGGCAGTTTATGAGTCCATTAACCCACAACCCTCACCGGCAGGCTCATTCGTATTAAGTATAGCAAGGGTAGGCTGTTCCCGCAAAACTTCCTTCCTTCTCTCTATTTAATCAACGCCACTTTCTTGACCACTTTTTCTTTGCGGCCATTGCCTTCGGCTTTAACCAACATCAGATATACCCCGTTGGCTAAATTGCCCACATAAAACCGGTGTTCATATTTTCCCGGCCCAGGACAATGGAGATTAAAGCTTTGCACAAAACGGTGAGTGGAGGTGTACATCTTGAGTTCCACCTCGCAGGCCTGGGCCGTATAGACCACATAATTCATGATCTCACCCCGGCTGGGATTGGGCGCGCAATAGGTATACTTTTCCGAGATCAGTTGGCCATCGAAGTCGCCTGAAGCGACCGGCGTGGGCGTGGGAATAAATCCGGCGGCTTGTATTTGATAGACATGACCGTCAGCGCCCAAAGCATAAAGCTCCAGATAGCCGTCATTGTCCCCATCGCCGATGGCCATGGCCTTGAGTGCTGAAGGCGTTTGAGCCAGATCCACCATACTCCAACTGCCGTTGCCCCATATAAACTGATACACATGCCCATCTTGGGCAGCGCCATAAAGCTCATCCACACCATCATTATCCGCATCACTGTAGACCAGTTTATTCACCACGACAGCACTGCTGTTGATGGCCTGACTGTTCCAAGCCGCGCCATTCCATTTTAGTTGATTAACATAGCCGTCCTGATTGGCTATATATAGCTCTTTACTGCCATCCTGGTCAGCATCAGCCACCACCAAGGTGGAGATGGTGGCACTGCCTGAAAACACGGTCTTTTTCCAAGTGAGGGCCGGATTTTGATAATCCAATTCATAGAGGGCATGGTCTTCATTGGCTGCATACAGTTCATTGGCGCCGTTATCATCCCCATCGCCACTCCAAAGGCCGACCATGGCGCTGGTACCCGAGCCTAGGGTGTGCTCAATCCAGTTGTTGTTGTAACGCCAAACCTGGCCGGCGCTGTTGCCGGAAACTGCATTGAGCTGCACGAGCCCACCGCCTGCCAGGCTGGCTACAGTCAAAGGTCCGTGCATGCTGCTGATAATCTGGCTGGTCCAATGATCCACAGACCATTGATATTGAATGATCCGGGGGTAGGAAGTGGCGCCGTAAACTTCCTGCACCCCGTCCAGGTCCAGGTCCGCCAACACCACATCTTCAAAAACGCCGGCGCTTTCCGGCGGAAGGTAAGAGTACCCCCAGTCCGGAGCCTTGCGATATACAAAAATGCGATCACTATTGCTGGCCACGATCACCTCGGCCCTGTTGTCCTGATCCAGATCGCCGACCACAATACCGGCAGTGCCGGATATGGCATTGCCCGGTTTGCCCAAGTCATTGACCTGCCAGGTAAGGGGCGCTGCCAAGGAATGATAAACAGTAAAACGATTGGCACAGGTAACATTAGCGCTGCTCTTGGCTAAATAAAGATGATAAAGTCCTGACGTCTGCGGCAGCACGAGTTGCGCTGCCAGGCTGGTATCAGACATCGCCAAATTGGTGGCATTAATGGATAACGGGCCATTGCGCAATTTGGCAGCCACCACATCCCGTAAGTCCCAACCGCCACCCAATAAGGTAAGGGTCTGCCCGGCCAGACCATGAGTGATCTTAAGATCGGTTAATTGGGGTGGGTCCACCTGGGTATCCAAAGTACCATCCCGATTGTACCGCACGATGAAAAAATCAGAACTGCCGCTATAATTGGTATAGCCTACGGCCACCAGCTTGCCGTCATATTGCTCCCGCACACATTCAATGCTCTCATTATTGCCGCCAAGGTCGGTGACCACTTTCCCGTTCAGGCCAAAAGTATTGTCCAGCACCCCGTCAGCACTATAGCGTACCATGGCCAGGTCCGTGCCACTGTAGCCTGCGGCCACCAGTTTTCCATCCTTTTGTTCAATCAAACTGGTGGCCCTATCCGTTTGATTATAAATATCCAAGGTCACATGACCGTTTGACCCGAAACCGGTATCCGGACTGCCATTGCTGTTGTAACGGAGTAACAATATATCCGTATCGGTTCCATTATCACTGTAACCGGCCAGTACCAATTTACCATTGCGTTGCTGAATAACGCAGTATCCTTGGTCATCATAACTGCCGACCGAGGTGTGCACAATGCCGTTTGCGCCAAATCCTGTGTCCAGAGAACCATTGCTATTATAGCGTACCAGGGCAGCCTCATAGTAGGTCGTACCGGCATTTTTGTAATACCCTCCCAGCACCAGTTTACCATCCGTTTG
>CAYVTN010000057.1:0-10808 GCA_964454395.1 uncultured bacterium
CGCAGCTGAAAATAACGTTTTAAATACAATTGGGTCATGGCATCCGTGATGGCCTGTTCGTAATGGCGGGCATTTCTCAAAGCCAGAGCGGCCAGAGACGTCAACGTGGTAATAAAATCCCGTTCCCCCTGGCTGAAGGACTCGCCCGAAAGTTTTTTGCCCAAGAGCAGCATGCCAATGACCTGATCCTTGGCCAGCAAGGGCGCGATGAGAAAACATTTATAGGCCTCAAAGAAAGCCACCTCATTGCCAAATTGGGGTTTGGCTTTCAAATCGCCGAACAGCAGCGGCTGCTCGTTCATTTTCAGCAATTCCAGGAAGGCCTCCTTAACCTGCAAGGCTTTTGGCCGCTCCGGATCCTTGCGCAGTCCTTTTTTATATACCGGCATGATGGTGGTGCCGTTTTTTTCGTCCAAAAGCATGATGGTCATCACCGTAACCCCCAGCTGCCCCATGCAGGTAAAACAGGTGATCTTGAGAATCGACTCCACCGAAAGGGTGGAATTCAATTCCTTGCCGATATTAAACAAGGTAAACAGGTCATAGACTTTCTTGTCCAGTTCCCGGTATGTTTTTTCAATAATTTCCGCGCGGGAAGCCAATTCCAGGTTGGAATTTTCCAACTCCATACGCTTCATCTGGGCGTCCATGATAATCTGGTTGAAATTATTGGCCAGCACCCCAATCTCATCATCCCGCACCAAAGAAATGCCGCTCTCCCGCAGGCCTTGCAGGGTTTCTTCGGTTTCGCGGATCAGGGCCTGAATGGGTTTGACCATTTGGGAAAAGGTGAT
This sequence comes from uncultured bacterium, assembly GCA_964454395.1. GTDB lineage: Bacteria > Oederibacteriota > JAAXVQ01 > JAAXVQ01 > JAUVAV01 > CAVQBK01. The sequence goes on from CAYVTN010000057.1 coordinate 795, forward strand.
CATGTCACAGACGATTAAAATTATCGTGATGCCAAGTGCCACCAAGCCGAGTGTCAGTCCCAGGGTTTTACCGACCAGAAAAAAGCCGGCCGCGCTGATGCCCGCCAGCCCCAGAATCATGGTCACACTCAGGAAAAAGATCACTGAAAATTTATTGCGTTGCAGCAAATAAGTTTTCGTAAGCTTCATGACAAGCTGTCCTCTTCCCTGCCCTTTGTTCTCAAATGGCCAAACCGGCGAAAATCTATCTCACGCAAAGGCGCAAAGGAAAGATAAAATCTTGTTGGGGTTAAGACTTCAACATAAGCCTTTGTTTTATCTTTCTTTGCGCCTTTGCGTGCTTTGCGCGAGAAAAATCTTTATATGAACTCCATAAAATCATCTACGCTTCGTGCGTATATCTTACCGACATAGAATCTAACCCAGCGGAGCCGGATAAGAGTCTGTATCTCCGGATCACTCCGAAAAAACCGTAGATAATCCAGATACAGACTCTAAACCGGCCAAGCCGGAATAATAGCGCTGCCGCATGACGGGGGCGTATCTTTATTCCGGCATCGCCTGTTTAGGGAAATCAATCCAACCGGAAGGCACGCCATTTTGCGACAGGGCCTTGGCCTTAGATTTTTTTTATCATCCGCAGTTCGTTGTAGCGGCCGTCACTTTTATAATCGACCTCATCCATCAAAGTCTTCATCAGATAACGGCCCAGACCACCTACCCGCCGTTCTTCGATGTGTTTTTTCAGATCAGGCAAGGGCGTATTTTTACTGTCAAAGGAGCGCCCCTGGTCGCGCAGGACAATTTCCAGCTGGTCTTTATACAAGGTGACAATGATATTGATTTGCTGATAGGCGTCATAAGAATAGGCATGTTCAATAATGTTGGCCAGGGCTTCATCCAGGGACATTTCAATCTGGGAGATTTTCTCATCGTCTATTTTTTCTTCCGAGGAAACACCCACAATAAAATTGCGGACATGATTCAGGTAATTAACATCACTGGGCATGTTGAATTCAAGGCGCTTGATGATGCCATCGCCGCTGGTCTGCCCGGGCCGGAGAGGAATGACATGACCATATTGGTCCACGAAATAAATTTCATTGCAGTGAATGCAACGGAAAACATCGGTCTTGCCGGCCACATTGCTCATATGACAGCCGGGACAATTAACCGCGATGGGAAAAGTCACTTTCTGCCCCTCAATCCGGACTTCGACTTCCGTGGCGCCCGCAGCTTCGTCGTCCCATACCCGAATGCGCACGGCTCCGGGTTTGGTAACGATCATCTCTCCTTCCCACAGCCCATGTTGCATGGTAGTGATCAGGCTGGGATAGACCATGCCGGCGTCCACAATCACGTGAAGAATACCGGAAAAACTTTGGAACCTTTCGCCCACCGGATCAACAGCTTCAATGCGGCAGGCAAAAGGCACGCCGGAGACCACCCTTTGGTTGGAAGGGGTGACTTTAAACTGATGGGAGCCGGAAGTTTGCTGGTTGTATAAAAAATAATCCTTCGCTTCCTGGAGAGTGTTAAAAACTTTGACCTGCTGCGCCTTGTAGTTGGCGGGCAGATGATGTTTAGCCTGATGTTCACTCCCCAAAAAAATCAAGTCGCTTTGATGCAGGCGGATAAATTTGAGCAGACCGTTTACGTATCCGAGCACATAGGGGGTAAAAGACTGGATTTGCTTCAAATCAAGGATAAACTTGGGTTGTTCATGTTCCAAGTAGGATTGGATGAGCGTTTCAATTTGGGTAAAGGTTCCTTGATCGAGCACACCGGAAGGTTCAATGATAACAATATCTTTATGCTCGTCCAGGTAGCGCGAGCGAACATCAAATCTGTCCATCAATCTCCCCCGGGCTTGTAGGGATCCCGCCTCGGCAATGGTAGGCTGGCGGCGAGCGTTTTCATTCAGCAAATTTCGCTACTGCTTCCGTTTCATTATCTACGATTTCAAATAATTCCGAGAAGCCAAGCAGATCAAATACTTTGTATATTTTCGGCGACAGGTTGGTTAACACAATATCACCGTCATTGTCCCTGATTTCGTCAATGACGCCCATAAAAGTCCCCAAGCCGGCGCTGCTGATATAGTCCAATTTGGACAAATTCACGATGAGTTTAAATTTCTTTTCCTTTATTAGGTTGTTAAAGGCTTCTTCCAACTCTGCCACGGTGTAGGCATCCAGAAAGCCCTCTACATCCACCACCGTGCATGCCGGATTGAACTCAGAAGCTTTAACATTTACATTGATCTTCTTCATCCCTCACCTCCACCTACAATTAAGCAGGAAGTCTATCATAAAAACCTTTGTAAAGAAAGCTTTTTTTTAAACTTCAGATTCCCGGCATGGCCTGTCTTTATGTTTTTTTGTTACCTTGCTGTTCACTATCTTGTTAAATTTATTGTCAAACACTCAAATAATTATCATACCTGTCTAGGAGGCTGAGCATTTAGTTGCTTTGCCTCCAGAGCATTTGAGCGTCGACCCCGTCAACAACAACAGGACAAGCAGGCGAAAGTGGAAAAAATGCTTAAATGCCCCGACTGGAATAGTTATTGACCCAACGGGACGCTTCAGGCCTCAAAGAGGCCTTACGCAGCGGTCACCTTTCTCCTATCGCCTTTCGTATTTCTGACTAAATGCTCAAGCTCCTAGATCACCTTGACCGTGAGCAAGGTTATATCATCAAACTGGGCGGCACCGGCAGCAAAGGTCTTTAGGGCCATGATTATATTATCGGAAATTTCTTTGGCTGATAAATGCACATTTCTGCCTAAAACTTCCATCAGACGTTTTTCTTCAAATTCCTCTTCCTTGGGATTCATGGTTTCCGTCACCCCGTCAGTATACATGATAAATACATCTCCGGAAACCAATTGTACTGACTGGGTGCCCATCTTTTGATCAAAGCGCGATCCCTTATCCAAACCAAGGGCCATGCCGGACAGCATCAGGACATCCACCTTGCCATCCTTATGGGCGATCACCAGAGGATTGTGCCCGGCATTGGCACAATCCAGGGTCTTTTTCTCCAAATTCAAAATGGCATGCTGCATGGTCACAAACATACCCCGCTTAATGTCATTATACAGCAAGGCATTGGTTTTTGAGATGGTTTTACCGGCATGGGCCAAATGAATCTGGGAACGTAGAATACTTCTGGTCATGACCATGCCCAAGGCTCCGGGAATGCCTTTACCGGAAACGTCGGCCACGGTCAACCCCAGCAAGTTCCGGTCAATTTCATGAAAATCATAATAATCCCCGCCCACTTCCTTGGCGCTGTTGTAATAGGATACAATTTCAAAGCCCTTGATCTGAGGATCACCGCTGGGCAGCAACACCGCCTGGATCTTGCGCGCTGTTTCCAGTTCCTGTTCCATTTTCTCTTTCTCGATCAAATCCTTCTGGGCCAGTTTCAAATCCCCGGTCATCCGGTTAAAGGAACGGGCCAAATTACCGATTTCGTCGTTGCTGTTGACGCTGATGGTAAAGTCCAGGTTGCCTTGACCAATAATTTCCGCCCCCTGTTCCAAGGCCTTGATGGGGCGCACAATGATGCTCACCAATATCATGGTGACCAAAATACCGGCCACAATAAGAATGATGGCCAAAATAATGATCTGCATGACCGCATGACGAATAGCCTCATCAATAGCCGCCTGGGACAAGCCGATATGAACCTCTCCCAGTTTGGCCCGGTCTTGCAACAGAACCGGCACGGCGATATCGATGGTCTTGGTATTTTTATAAGTAAAGACGCTGGAAATCAGAAGTTTATTATTGTTGAGCGGTTGGATGACCGAGGACTGCGCCACATAGGGTTTGCCTGAATCAGAGATTTTGTTATCAGCCACCGTCATGGCATTTTCATCCACAATCGAGGCGTAAAGAACACCGTTATTGCCCATGGCGTCATTGACCAGCGAGGCCAAGAGAAGGATTTCACTTCTCAGAAGCGGCTTGGCGGAATTATTGGCCATATTTTTGGCAATAGTGATACCGCGCTGTTCCATTTCCTTGCGCAGGGCATTTTGTTCTCCCTGCAGCGCAAAAAAGGTAATGAAGATAATGGTCAAGGTAAGCAGCAAGGTGATGGACAGCCCGAATTTTAATCTCAGACTGCCTTTTTTCCCGGTGGGTTGATCCGAACCAGGCCGGTTTGGTGTTGTAGTCATGGTGATGTTCCTTTTTAGGATCCTTGCGGCCGGCGGACTTTTTAATCGGCCTTAATGCCGCGTTTCTCCATCTCCTTTAATTCCATCTCAGCTTTGGTGATGGAGCTTTTGGCTTCCTGATTGTTGGGATCAAGCACAAGAATCTTTTGCCACACTTCAATGGCCTTTTTATTTTGGCCATCCAGATAAAGCGAGACGCCGTCATAATACAATTTTTTAATTTCCTCTTTGCTCACCGTCACCGTGGCCACTTTGCCGGTGAGCGCGGCCATCTTCCCGCTGGCTTCATTGTTGTTGGGATCCAGTTTCAATACTTCATTGTATTTGGATTTGGCTTCAGCCACGCGGCCGGCATTGGCCAGCTCATCTCCCCGGGCCAACAGGGCTTTGATGTTTTCCCGCAGCTGAGTCGTGGCCTTGTAGAGCAAGTTCTTGATGCTCTGATCTTTTGGATCCTCTTCAGCCGCTGATTCCAGGAACTTGATGGCTTGCCGGTACTTTCCTTTGGAAAGCAGCTCCACACCGGTGCGGTAATTTTCTTCTGTTCCCTTCCTTTTCTGGTTCTGGATCCGGGAAACATACCTCTTGGCCACGTCATTCTTGGGCGAGCTTTTCAATTGCTGCTTGAGCTCCTTCAGAGCCGTATCCAAATCACCGGACTTGAATTTGGCCATGGCCCCGGCGGTAATGATTTCATCCTTTTCATTTTGTTTCAGTCGGACTTTTTTAATGCCATGCGACGCCTGGACGTTTTTAGGATCCATCCCCAGGACGCTGCGCCATTCCCGGTAGGCATCCTGATGACGGCCTTGCCGGTAATAAGAATCGGCAAGATCGTTATGTTCTTTTATCTTATTTGACAGTTTCAAATTGGCCGTACGGATAAATTTCCGGGCATTTTTATTGTGGCCATCCAGTTTCAGCACAATTTTCCAGTTCTTAATGGCTTGGGGATAGTCATTGTTAAAATAGGCTTCACTGCCTTTGCGCAGAAAATAATCAATGGCTTTGGCTTTGACGGCTTTATAATTTTTCTGAACCCGATAATTCTTGGGATTGATCCGGTAGAGTTTTTTATAATAATAAAGCGCACGAAGGTAATCGCCTTTATCCTCATAAGTAATGGCCAACTGGAAGAGGGCCGGCTCGTGGTTCTTTTTTATTTTGACGGCTTTCTTGAACTGCTTCACTGCCAAATCCAGGTTGGCCTGGCGATATGAGATCAGTCCCAACCCGTAATAATTCTCGGGATTGCCGGGATTCAAGTCCCGGGCTTTTTGCAATTTCCGGTTGGCTTCTTTCAGGTTGTTTTTATACAAATACGCCATGCCCATATTGGTAAACATTTTATCGTTATTGGGAATCTTGCCCTTGGCATTTTCATACATGCGTATCACATCATTATAATGGCCGTCGTCAAAATAAAGCTTGGCCAGCCGATCATAGATCTGTTCGTCATCAGGCCGTAATTTTATGACATGCTTAAAGGAATTGATGGCCTCGTCTATTTTGTTTAACTTCACATAAACATTGGCCAGATTATTGAGTGCAGGTATATTATCGGGATCTATTTTCAAGGAGAGCTGATAGCTGGCGAGCGCTTCATTATATTGCCTCCTGGAAAAATAAACCAGGCTCAAATTGTTCTGGGCATCAATGTTTTTGGAATTTATTTTCAGCGCCGCCTTGAATTCTTTTTCCGCATTTTCAATTTTACCAATCTGAAGGTAAACCGCCCCCAGCACCACGTGGGCTTCATCGTCACCCGGATTCAACTTAATAGCCTTGGTCATCGGCCCCAGCGCATTTGAAAATTGCCCATTCTGAAAATAATAAACGCCCAGATTAAAATACGCATTGGCATCATTAGGCTGAGCGTTGGTCATATTGATCAAGGATCGTAATTGTTTGTCCAAGGCATGTGCGGATGGGAGCCATGAAAAATAGACAGTCAAAAGCAAGATAAATACGGTCATTGCGGTTAATTTGTGCCGATTATAGCACAACATGATCGGCCTTCTTTCTATCCCTTAAAGATAAAATATTAAGCTGCACTTACCTTTTAAATTTATATCTCTATATGTTTTTTGTCAATTTTTTTTTTGATTTTTTGTAGGTTTGTATTTCGGATGTGTTGTTTTTTTATTTATTTTAAAAGATTTGTAAAAGGATGGAATTTTATTTTTTTTGGTGAGCCGGCTGAGGGTCGAACTCAGGACAGCCGCCTTAAAAGGGCGGTGCTCTACCTACTGAGCTACCGGCTCACACAAGTGTTAAATTAACTTCAACTCAAAATAGTTGCTCAAGAATAATGGTCTGCTTACGGTCCTGTCCAACCGATAAAATGGCGATTTTAGCACCCACCAATTCTTCGATGCGCTTAATATATTTTTTGGCATTTTCAGGAAAATCATTAAAATTGGTCAACGTTGACAAATCTTCCTGCCAGCCGGCCATTTCTTCGTAAACAGGTTCGATTTTTTCCACCATGTCAATGGCTGCGGGCAAATGATCCAAAACCAAACCGTCAACTTTGTAACCAGTGCAAATGGGCAGTTTGGCCAACCCGCTTAATACATCCAGCTTGGTTAAGGCCATTTTTTCAAAACCATTGATAATTCTGGCCCGGCGGACCAAGACCGCATCAAACCACCCGCAACGTCTGGGTCGACCGGTGGTGGCGCCAAATTCAGCGCCTTTGGTCCGCAATTCTTCGCCGCCTTCGGTCAATTCCGTTGGCAAAGGACCAGCGCCAACGCGGGTAGTGTAAGCCTTGACAATGCCTAAAACCTGATCAAATTTGGTGGGACCAACACCTGTTCCACTACTTGCACCCCCCGCAGTGGGATGGGATGCAGTGACAAAAGGATAAGTCCCAAAATCAACATCCAAATAGGTACCTTGAGCGCCTTCGAACAACACTTTCTGCCGTTCATCCACCAACTGATTGATAAGATCAACAGTATCAATAATAAATGGCTTCAATTTTTCCCCGTATGCGCGGTATTCTATCACAAGGTCATCGATTTTAAAAGGCTTTATTTTATAATAGTGTTCAAAAAGGTAATTTTTATCCTGCAAAGCCAATTCCAGACGGGCGCGCAGACGCTTTTCATCCAGCAAATCAATCATACGCAATCCGATGCGGGAATATTTATCAATATAGGTAGGACCTATCCCACGATGGGTGGTATCGATTTTATCCTTCCCCCGCATGGATTCATTGGCTTTGTCCTGGGCGCAATGATAGCTAAAGGTCACCGGCGCCAATTCACTGATTTTCAGATTATCCCCTACTTCAATGCCTGCATTCCGCAATTCTTCAATTTCCGCTATCAATGATCTGGGATCAATAACCACGCCGTTTCCGATGACACAGGTTTTGTGCTCATGCAGGATGCCACAGGGGATAAGATGCAGCACATGTTTATGACCGCCGAACACCACCGTATGACCCGCATTATTGCCGCCCTGAAAGCGGACCACGGCATCGGCTTCTTCCGACAGAAGATCAATAATTTTACCTTTGCCTTCATCGCCCCATTGGGCGCCCACCACGACTAAATTGGACATATCCGGTTACCTTTTCTATAATTTGATTAATTTGATTTTGCTGATTTGGCCGGTTTCAGCCAATTTATCCATGACGGCCTGCGGAACTTCCGAATCCACGTTAAGAATGCTGACTGCCTGGCCGCCCACTTGGTTTCGTCCCATGTGCAGGGCGGCGATATTCACTTTTTCGTTGCCAAGGATGGAGCCCATACGGCCCACAATCCCCGGCTCATCCCGGTGCAGGTAAAAGAGCAACATCCCTTTGGGAATAAAATCCGTATGAAAGCCCATGACCGACACCACATAGGGTTCCCTTTTATTGCCGATGACCGTCCCCGTAATTTCCTGGGTTTCCTTGGACGTTTCCACTTTGACCGTAATCGTACTGGTAAAATCCACGGCTTCTTTCTTGGTGGCTTCCGTGATCTCTATGCCCCGTTCCTTGGCCACAACGCGGGTATTAACAAAGTTAAGGGACTCGGATAGGATATTGGAGAGCAGGCCCTTGACTGCGGAGACACTCATCAGATCGGTTGGATAATTGCATACCTCTCCGGCAAATTCCACGGTCATTTTCTTGAGCTGGCCGTCCATCAACTGCCCCTGGATACGGCCAAGCTTTTCGGCCAGGTCCAGGTAAGGCGCAATTTCCTTCAGCACTTCCGGCGGTACGGACGGGATGTTGACCGCGTTTCTTATCAGCCCGCCCTTCAAGGCATCCAATATCTGCCCGGCCATAATGATTCCCACATTAATCTGGGCTTCTTCCGTGGAAGCGCCCAGGTGAGGCGTCATGATCAAATTAGCCAGAGCAGCCAATTCAGGATCCTGCGGCGGCTCTTCATTGTATACGTCCAGGGCTGCTCCGGCGATGGCACCGGTGCGCAGGGCCTCTTTCAAATCATTCTGATTGATAATGCCGCCGCGGGCACAGTTGACGACCCGACAGTTTTTTTTCATCTTTTCAAAAGCGGCTTTATTGATCATGCCTTCCGTGTCCTTATTCTTGGGCGTGTGCACGGAAATATAGTCTGATTGGGTAAAAATTTCATCCAAAGTGCCCAGTTGCACATGCAGCTGTTCGGCTTTTTCTTCGGTGAGAAAGGGGTCATTGGCAATCACGGTCATGCCAAAAGCATGGGCACGTTTGGCCAGTTCCGTCCCGATCCGCCCCAACCCTATAACCCCCAGGGTTTTGCCGTAAATTTCGGTGCCCATGAATTTTTTTCTCTCCCACTTGCCGGCTTTCATGGATGCATCAGCCTGGGGAATGTTCCTGGACACCGCCAACATCATGGAAAAGGTGTGTTCCGCCGTGCTGATGGTATTGGCGTCAGGGGTATTCATGACAATAATCCCACGCCGGGTGGCCTCCGGAATATCGATATTGTCAATGCCGACGCCGGCCCGGCCAATGACCTTAAGATTGCAGGCAGCATCCAGCACTTCCTTGGTCACCTTGGAGGCGCTTCGGATAATCAAAGCATCGTAATCAGGAATGATTTCCAGCAGTTCTTCAGGGGTGACTTTTTCCCTGGCATCGAGTTCAATTTGCGGATCGTTTCCGAGGACCTCCTGGCCTTCTTTGGACAGATTATCACTGATCAATACTTTAAACATGTTCCCCTCCATTCATCCATACTGCGCCGCCTGCCGGCCGGCAGGCGCACGGCATGCCGTGCCCCGGCGCATGATAAGACACGCGCCATAAAAACAAATAATTACTCAACTTTAGCAAATTTGCTAAAGTTGAGTAATTATTGTTATCGGGACACATTATTTTCTTAGTAGAGACGCCATGCATGGCGTCTCTACCGACGATCAGGCAAACAATACCAGTTCCGCCGCAGCCACGCCTTTGCCTAACTCAAAGACGTAATTCTGTTCCTTTAAGGCCCGTTCCACGGCAGCCACGGCCGTGATCACGTCCCAATCATCGGCATACCCCAAATGACCGATCCTGAAGATTTTTCCCTTTACCTGGCCTTGGCCGCCGGCCAGGGTAATTCCATAGGTATCGCGGATGGTTTTAAACAACTGGCCGCCATTGACCCCTTCCGGCACCCACACCGATGTGACGGCATTGCTCGGTTTGCCGGTGGCAAATAACTTCAAGCCCAAAGCCTGCATGGCCGCGCGGATGGCTTCCGCCATCCGGGCATGACGGGCCCAAATCGCTTCCAAGCCCTCGGCTTCAATCAGTTTGATCGACTCGGCCAGTTGCATGACCAATGACACACTGGGCGTAAAGGGTGTGTTGGCCAAGG